>JAFYTB010000062.1 GCA_017559045.1 Eggerthellaceae bacterium
CCTGTTCCCGCTGCGGCGTCTTCGATCAAATCGGGCAAGGCACCCAATTATCGTATTCGTTCGAAGAAGGAAGCGACGCAGCATCGTTTTATGCAGCTGGATGGCCGCACGAAGAGACGCGCTTCAGCGCTTGTATATGCTGCTCTCATGCTGTTGGTGATTCTTTCGGTTTTTCGTATTGTTCCTTACGCGCTGGCTGCGTTTGTGGTCGTCGCCGTGTTGGCCGCAATGGATAGGAAGGCCATTCAGACCCTTGATTATGGCTTGCTGCTAACCTTTTTCTTCTTCTTCATTTTTGCTGGAAACATGTCGAGAATCCCTGCAGTAGACGTGTTCCTGTCGGGCTTGATGACCGAATGGCCCCTGATTACGTCGGCTGGTTTGAGCCAAGTCATCAGCAATGTTCCTGCCGCTGTTCTGCTTTCGCACTTTGCCGAGTCGTGGAATGCCTTGTTGGTGGGCGTAAATATTGGAGGCGCGGGAACCATAGTTGGTTCTTTGGCGAGCCTTATTACCTTGCAGCACTATCGAGCCATTAGGGCCGATATCCCCGAGGGTTCTGAGGGCGGTATGTCGACGCCTCGCTATATCGGCTACATGACGCTGTACAACATGGCGTTTCTGATTGTGCTGCTCGTTGCATGTTGCCTCTGGGGTGGCTTTTAGCCTGGTGTGACTACAGCTCCCTCGTTTGATAGAGCCCGTTGTCAACGAATCCAAGCTTGCGGTAGTAGATCCTTGTTCCTACTGAACTGATAACGTTGATGCGGTCGTATCCCTTGTTTTGAGCGATTTCGCAGGCGCGCTGAACGAGGGCTTTCCCCAATCCCGTATGCTGCGTTGCGGTTCCGGTGTTTCCAATTCGCACGGCTCGACCGTATACATGAACCTCACGGATCATTGCCTCATTCTTTCTGACGGGCAGTCCAGGTATGGTCGCTATTGCGTCATCGAGGGGAAGCGACAGTCTGAGGAAGCCCGCGATTCGTCCTTCCGGGGTAATCCATTGGAGGAAATATTCGCTTGATACCGCGGTGTCGTACTCGATGCAGTCCAGTTGAAGGGAATTTGCATCGACTTCTCCCACGCTGATTTCCCTCATGCGAATTTCGCGATTGTGCAGGCCCTCTTCTCCAACCTTTGACTCGACAAGCTGCCTCAGGTTGGTCTTCTTGTTTCCGGCCTTAATGTCGTGTGCAGAGATATCCCTGATCATGCGGGAAATGCGCATGTGAGGCGGAGTGGCGATAACGTCGTGTGCGAGCGTGTTGATAAGAACGTCGTCCTCGTAGGGCTTCCACCCTCCGCTTGTATGCAGTTTTTCGAGCCCGGTTCCTTCGACAAGAACGCACGGATAGAGTTTTACCTCGTCAGGGATGAAGCTAGGGTCATGTATGAAGTTCAGGTAGTCTTGCTTGTCCGACTCGGGAGTTGCTCCAGCTAGGTTCAACATAAAGTGGGCATGGATTTTGAATCCGAAAAGTCGGAGAAGTTCGAAGGATTCTTCCAGACGCTTTCTCGAGACAGCACGTCCGTTGATCTCCATAAGGGTCTTGTCGAGCGTTTGTATGCCCACTTGGACTTTAGTTGCGCCGAGCTTTCTCAAATGGGTGAGTGAATCAACGGTTATTGCGTCAGGACGCGTTTCGAAGACGAGTCCTACCATGCGATGAGCCGCGGATTCATTGATCCTTTGCGCGGCGAACAGCTCATCGAAGCTGGCTGTTTGCCAGGCGGCTACCTTGCTCCAAGGAGTCGAGGCTCCGTAGAGCTGGGTATACGCTTGGTTGTAGGATGCAAGTCCTTGGCTGATCTGATCCTGGATGGGCTTCGCGAACTCCTTGAGCTTAGCGGCGTCATCTTGAATGCCGCAGGATCGATAGGCCTCTCTGCGCAATGCGGCATCCGGCCACATGTTTTCGCTGTCGTTGAGCGCGCGGAAAAGCTCGGTAGCAAACCAGGTTTGGTATTCGGCGGGGTAGTCCGTCCACGATCCGCCGAGGACAATGATTTCGACCTTGTCGGTCTCGTGGCCCATTTCGATAAGAGCTTTCATGCGCGAAGCGACCTGAAGATATGGATCGAAGAAGTTCCTCTCCGCTCGTTGGCAGGCGGGTTCATCGGAGAGGTAGCTTTTGGGCATGCGGACGTCGTTCGGGCAGAACAGGCAGTTTCCCGAACAGGGCATGGGTTTAGAAACAACGGTTATGGTGGCAACGCCTGAAGCCGTTCGACGCGGCTTTACCTGGAGGGTTTTCACGAGTTTGTCGTCGAGGGCCTTGTCGAAGTTTTGCGATTTCCACCAATCGGACTCTGCTTTGCGCTCGTTGAGGTAAAAACGCATGAGCCTTTTCTTTGAGAGATGCTGTGCGACATCGCGAATATCTCGATTATGACGCCTGATGAGCGCAGCGAGTTCGATCTGGTCGATAGCCCCAGCTTCTCTTAGAACTTGGAGTATTTCGTTCAATGCGTTTTCCATAGTAAGGGAATTGTATACTGTCGCAAAAATTTTGAAAAATATTTCTTGCTCTTATCGAATAGTAGCGTTAATATAAACAAGCTGTCTGAGCGTAAGCGAAGATTGCAAAACGGGTTGTGGCGCAGTTTGGTAGCGCACTTGACTGGGGGTCAAGGGGTCGCAGGTTCAAATCCTGTCAACCCGACCAGAATTTTCAAGCCGGGCTTTTGCCCGGCTTTTCTGTTTCTTATACTCTTGATTCGGGCTTATAGGCTTATAGGCGAACGAGCCTATAAGCCTTTCTTTTTGAATAGCAAATAGCAGTTGAGTGCGTCGCTTCTTCCGTCAGCAAAGTAACGAGCTGCAAGTTCGAATTGGCTAGATGCGTGCTCTATGAGTTCATTGATTTCGTCATCGTCGAAATGGTGACAATAGCGAACAGCGCCTTCGGCATCTTGCCAAGGGAGAAAACAGTCATTCTTTTCGAGCTCCGAAGGGGATCCGCAAAGCTTTTGAAGCAATTCAGTACCGAGCTGGTGGGTGTCCTCTGCCTTTGAGGCAAGCTTGTTGTCTTCAAGGAAGCGCCAGAGCGAGATTGCCAAGAAGCTCTCATCCTTTACGCAGCCTGAAAGTATGTCGAGGAATCTTTTGCGATTTTCCAAGCCAGGTATGTGGTGGAAGAATCCGAAGCAGGTGACAAGGTCGCTTTTCTCGCACGGAATCGAGGGCGTGTTGACGCCGACCGTAAGGTCGATTAGGTCAAGAGCGACAAAGCGATCAGATGATCCTTCGTCGAGCAGGGGAGTGCAGTTGTCGATGCCAATGTAGGAGATGCTCTGGTGGGGAAGCGCTTCTTTTAGAAATCGTTCAAATCGCATGTTTCCGCACGCTACATCGAGGACGCCTATGTCCCTATGGTCGCTTCCGTCCAAATTGCACCCAGCTCTTTTGAGCTCGTCGATCAGGGATGCCCAGCCGGGCCAAGCCGAGGATCTCGTCTTCGAAAACGATGCTGACACCTCTTCGTAAAAGATGGTGTTCATGCTGCTCAAGGCTTTAGCGGTGGCTGTATTCACCGTGGCGCTCCCTTCGAGGAAAGCAGTACGTGCTGTTGCTTTGCATGCACAGTTTGACAGATCCGCCTTTCTATTTCTCTGCTTGGAAAAAACTGGCTTAGATTAGCCCTAGATTGACCATCCGCCGCTGACCCCAGCTAATTTGCCGTTCGTTTTTGGAGGGATTCGTTGGCATCCCTTTTACCGAACAGTTACCCCTCAATTTTCCCATTGGCGAACAAAATGATGCCTGTTTGGTAGAGTTTACTGCGGAGACCTTCGAGTCTCCATTTTCTTATGTGTTGATACACGGACGAATCATCATCTTTCAAGTTTCGCTTGATTCGCATTCGTTCGTTGTGGACGGTACACAAGTGCGTGTGAGGTAAGGATTGGAGGAATCAACGTGGCAATGCTTGGATTTCTCATCGTCTTCCCGCTCATTGTTGCCGCAGTACTCGCTGTGGTTCGAAATGATGCGGTGCGAGACGTCATCGTTGTTGCTTCGGCTGGAGTTATAGGCGTTGCGTCTATTGCTTTGGTTGCAATGAACATCGGTGCTCCCGGAGTGTTCTTCGCCTATTCTTCGGGCGTCGTCGATATGGTCTGCATGGCTATCGGTGTTCTGATTGCTGCGGTGATTATCGCTTTTGCGGTCAAGTACAAGAACATCCTCGCTGGTGCGTTGGCTGTCGTTCAGGTTGTTTTGTCTCTCGTGTTTGAGCTCGGTTTCGCTCATGGCGTGCACGTAGAGTTCGGCCTGTACTTCGATTCTTTGTCTCTGCTTATGGCCTTTATCATCGGCGTCATTGGCAGCGGCATCTGTGTGTATGCGCTGGGCTACATGAAGGACTTCCAGCATCATGAGCCTGAGGGAGCGAAGGATCGTCGCCCCCTGTTCTTCGCGCTGATGTTTATCTTCCTTGCCGCCATGTTTGCCATCGTTTTCTGCAACAACATGGTGTGGATGTTCACCGCGTGGGAGATTACGACGGTATGCTCGTTCCTGCTCATTGGCTTTACTAAGACCGAAGAAGCCATTAACAATGCTTTCCGTCAGATCGTCATGAACCTCGCTGGCGGTATTGCTTTCGTTGTTGCTCTGTTCTACAGCGTTGTCGATATGGGCACTCTGTCCTTCACCGTCTTCATTGCCCAGGCGGTCCTCAATCCCGCAATTGCCCTCATTCCGGTAACGGCGCTGGCATTTGCTGGTATTACGAAGGCTGCTCAGATGCCTTTCCAGACTTGGCTTCTGGGCGCCATGGTTGCCCCCACTCCTACCTCTGCGCTTCTTCATAGCTCCACTATGGTTAAGGCGGGCGTCTTCATGCTCGTCAAGCTTGCCCCGGTTTTCCTGGTAAGCACGGTTCCTGCACTTATGGTTATGCTTGTCGGCGGTATCACCTTCCTGTGGTGCTCCTTTATGGCAATTAGTCAGAGCAACGCAAAGCGCGTTCTGGCATATTCGACCATCGCGAATCTCGGCTTGATCACCGCTTGCGCTGGCGTTGGTACCCCCGAGGCGGTGTGGGCTGCAACCTTCCTCGTGCTCTTCCATGCAATCGCTAAGTCGCTTCTGTTCCTTTGCGTTGGTACCGCCGAGCACCATATCGGCAGCCGCGATATCGAGGATATGGACTTGCTGTTTGATCGTATGCCGCGCCTCGCACGCTATATGATGCTCGGAATCATGTGCATGTTCATTGCTCCGTTCGGCATGCTTGTTGCCAAGTGGGCCACCATCGTCTCCCTTGTTGAGATGGGCAACATCGTTCTTCTGATCATCCTTGCATTCGGCAGTGCTGCAACCTTCATGTTCTGGGCTAAGTGGCTTGGCAAGCTTTCCGGCATTGCCGGCCAGCCCGAGAACGTTGAGACCACCGTCCATCGCTCCGAGTGGGGTAGCGTTGTGCTGATGGCGGTTCTGCTCGTGGTTGCCTGTGTTCTGCTGCCTTACGTCTCCGCTTTCATCGTCGAGCCCTACATTGCCTACGTCTACGGCGTGGGCGGTCAGGCCATCTCGACTGATAACCTCTGGATTTCGAGTATCTGCGTTGCGGCTGTAGTGATTGTGCTCTTCGCAGGTCTTGGCCGCGGTAAGTCCCGTCGCGTGAATGTCTACATGGCTGGCATTACCGCTGACAGTGATGCACGTACCTTCAGGAACTCTTTGTCCCAGACTTCCGAGGCTACGGCACGCAATTGGTACATGGAAGATATTTTTGGCGAGAAGAAGCTTGCTCCTGTTGGCGTTGGCATCTGCATCGTAATTATCGTTGCCGCATTCGCGCTTTCGTTTGTCGGCATTAATCCCGGAATGCTGTAGAGAGGAGCGTGATTGATGTGACTATGCTGTCTGCTCTGATCGGTACGCTGCTGTTTGCCGTGATTGCACCCATTCTCGGCTGCCTTCTTGCTGGTCTCGATCGCGTTGTTTCGGCTCGCATGCAGGGTCGAGTTGGTCCTCCGCTGCTTCAGCCTTACTATGACGTTCGCAAGCTCCTCGAGAAGGAAGATGCGTCGGTCAATTCTGTCGAGAAGACCTACATCATCTGCGCTCTTGCGTTTGCGGCTGTTTCCGGCGGAATCTTCTTCTCCGGTGGAAACCTGCTTCTTTGCGTGTTCATGATCACGCTGTCGAGCATGTTCTTCATCGTTGCCGCATACTCCACGCGCTCTCCCTATGCTGAGATTGGCGCTCATCGCGAGACGCTTCAGGTTATGTCCTATGAGCCGATGGTGCTTCTGTTCGCGATTGCGTTCTTCATGGCAACTGGCTCCTTCAATACGGCATCGGTGTTTGCGCTTGAGCTTCCTGCTGTGGTTAGCATCTGGCTTGTTTTCCTTGGTCTTCTGTATGTTCTGACCATCAAGCTTCGCAAGTCCCCCTTTGATCTTTCCATGAGCCATCATGCTCATCAGGAGATCGTGCGAGGCATTACGACTGAGATGTCTGGCCCCACGCTTGCCCTCGTTGAGATTACTCACTGGATGGAGAATGTGCTCTTCCTCGGTTGGGTTGGTCTGTTCTTCGTTTGGGGCAATCCGATTTCCATCGTGCTGGCTCTTGTTGTCATGGTCTTTGTGTACCTGCTCGAGATCTTCATCGACAACAACTTTGCACGTGTGAAGTGGCAGCTCATGCTTAAGTCTGCATGGCTTGTTGCACTCGTGTGTGGCACGCTCAATTTCGTGCTTCTCGTCTTTTAGTTAGGAGGCAATGAGTATGGCATTTGCTTCTAAATCTCCGTGGGTCATCCATTACGATGCCTCGAGCTGCAATGGATGCGACATCGAGGTTCTTGCGACCCTGTGCCCGGGTTTCGACGGCGAGCGCTTCGGCGTTGTGAACACCGGTAACCCCAAGCATGCGGATATCTTTCTTGTAACTGGTAGCGTTAACGAGCGCAACATTAGCGTCATCAAGGAAATCTACGATCAGATGCTTGAGCCCAAGGTTGTCGTTGCATGTGGTATCTGCGCCTGTTCGGGCGGTATTTTCCACGATTGCTACAACGTCATTGGCGGTGTCGATAAGGCGATTCCCGTTGATGTGTACGCACCTGGTTGCGCAGTTCGTCCCGAGGCTATTATTGACGCCATCGTTGAGGGTGTCGCAGTGCTCGACGAGAAGTCCAAGGCCCTTAAGGAACAGAAGAAGGGGGCGAGGTAGATGACCTTCCAGAGTGAATTCGTCACCATTTCCCTTGATGAGCTTTCCGCGTGCTCTGCCGCTCGAAAGGCGGAGGGTATTCGCTATGTTCAGACGCTTGCCGTCAATACTGAAGCTGGCGTTGATCTCGTGTACACCTTTATGAAGGACTCCATGATCGAAAATCTTAAGATCGTGGCGGTTGGTAAGGACGATGTTGTCCCGTCCATTACCGGCGACTTCCTTGCCGCATTCGTATGGGAGAACGAGATTCACGATCTCTTCGGCATCAATTTCGAGGGCATCGCTATCGACTTCGCTGGTACTTTCTACGATTTGGCAATGAAGGAGCCGATGACGGTTATTTCTCCGGCTCAGCTTGCCGCTCGTGAGAAGGCTGCAAAGATTGCTGCAGCAAAGGCCGCCAAGGAGAAAGCGGCGGCAAAGGATGCTGCTCCGCAGGATAATGCTGACGCCGAGCTTGAGGCTAAGCTCGCTGGCATGGATCCCGAGAAGGCCGCCAAGGTGCGTGCCGCCATGGAAGCAAAGGCAAAGAAGGAAGCTGCTAAGGCGGCTGCTGAGAAGGAGGGCGAGTAGCATGGGAAAGGCGACCGTTATTCCCTTTGGCCCGCAGCATCCGGTTCTTCCCGAACCCCTTCATCTTGACCTCGTAGTTCAGGATGAGAAGGTTATTGAGGCTATTCCTCAGATTGGTTTTGTTCATCGCGGCCTGGAAAAGCTGGTTGAGACGCGCGATTACAATCAGTTCCTCTATGTTTGTGAGCGAATCTGCGGTATTTGCGC
>JAFYTB010000063.1 GCA_017559045.1 Eggerthellaceae bacterium
CTCGCGATGATGCCATGCGCATCCCCATCATCGCCATGTCGGCAAACGCCTTCGTAGACGACGTACTCGCATCCCTGACAAGCGGCATGAACGCCCATCTGTCCAAACCCATCAACATGGACGAGCTGCTGGCAACCATAGCCCGAGAGCTAGGACGAGCGTAGTATCATTAGGGCCACCGTCGGACGGAAGTCCGCATGTTCACGAAGGGTGGCCCTGTATGGCGCAGCAATACATACTCGACAGGTATCGCGTTATCGAGAAGGCGGGCGCCGGCGGTTATGGCTCTGTCTACCACGCCTTCGATACCCACCTGAAGCGTGATGTCGCCATCAAGTGCATCGAACTCTCCGAGGCCGACGTGGCGCGTGCGCGCATTCTGGCAACCGAAGAACGCATGCGCGACGAGCTTGGCGAACTCGCCCCGTTTGTTCATGACGAAGACGATCCTCTTGCCGGAGCCTTCGAGGAAGATGACTTCCCCGAGGATCCCGATTTTCTCGACGCCCGAGACGGCCTGCCGGCCCAGCGAATCGGCGTGATCGGCGCGGCGGCAGGACAGACGATCCCCCAAGACCCCAAGCCCTCCGCCAAAGAGGCAGGCAACATCGAGGATCCCTTCGAGCATATCCCCGGCCTCAAAGAGGCGCGCATGGTTGCGCAGCTTTCCGATGCATGCATCGTCACCGTACATGAGTGCGTCGTCGAAGGCACCACCGCGTACATCATCATGGAATACGTCGAGGGCAAGACCCTTGCCCAGATCATGCGCGAATCGGACGAACCGCTTTCGCTCGATGCGGTAGCCGCGGTCTTCTCCAGCGTAGCTCAGGCCCTCTCCACCGCCCACGAATGCGGCATCCTCCACCTCGATATCAAGCCCGACAACGTGCTCATCAATGCCAAGGGCCAAGTCAAGGTGACCGATTTCGGCCTGGCCACCCTCGCAGACGCAAACGGTCGCGCCACCACCGGTGGCGGCACTATCGGCTACATGCCGCTTGAGCAGATGCGCCTGCAGCCACTTGATGCACGCACCGACCAGTGGGCTCTTGGCGCACTCACCTACGAGATGCTCACCGAGGAGAACCCTTTCCGCACCCAGAGCCTCAACGAGGCGCAAAGCCTTATCGAGGATTCCGAGCTGGTGCTGCCGTCACTGTGCTGGGACGATCTGCCCGCAGCTGCAGACGACATCGTCTTCACCGCCATGGATCTCGAGCCCGAATCACGCTTCAACAGCGTCGCTGCGTTTACAAAGGCACTTATGCCCTACCTCGGCGACCCGAAGGCAGGCAGTAAAGAGCTCGCCCAGCTCGTGAAGGGCATTCCCGTTGCTGCTCCTTCCGCACCCGAAGAACCCGTCGTCCAAGAACCCGCGATCCCCTTTATCGACCGCATTGGACCGCGCGGCCTCAACATCCTGACGCACGTCCTTGCTGCTCTTGGAGCAGCAGCAACCTGCTCGATCGGCCTACTCAATATTCACCTTGTAGAGGGCTCGGCCTTCGGCCTGGCAACCGACATGATGCCCGCCTTTGGTGCCATCGTGGCGATATGCGCCGTGCTCGCCCTGATCAAGCCGCATATTGGCGCACTCGTTTCCTTCGTCGCCCTCGGCGTTGCCCTCATGGCGAACGAGGCTTACATCCTCGGCGTGCTCTTCTTCCTTATCTGCGCGGCATGGTGGTATCTAATTGGACGAGAAGACGACTTCTCGGCAATGACACCCCTGCTCTTCCCGTTGTTCGGAAGCTTCGGAATGGGAGCCGTCGCTCCCGTTGCAGCAGGTGCCATGCTTTCGGTCGGACGCGCCACCGCAACTGCGGCATTCTGCGCTTTCCTGGCAATCGTTTTCGCCAGCTTCGGGTCGGGCGATGTCATGAATTGGAATGCCCTCGTTGGCCTTACGTGGTCGGACGCCAGCATCCAGGCAACCGCCCTGGATGTCGTAACCGAACCGAGGACATGGTGCATTTTGCTCAGTTGGATTGTCGCGGCAGCTGCATTTAGCTTCCTGTGCCTTCGCGGAACGCGCCTTGTCGACATCATCGGAGGTGTTCTGGCAGCAGGCATTTTGCTGTTTGGCGTGCTCTCCGGATTCGGGCTCGATATCTTCGGCAGCACTTGGCGCCCTGGCCTGACCGACTTTGCAGGAGCCATCGTTCCTGGAATTCTGGGCATTCTTCTTGCGACGGCAAACATCACCGATCGCGTTCGCTGGGACAAGGACGACTGGACGCGCTACCTCGAGGGTCCGCAAACCATTGACGAATAGATTGCGGGGGCAGGTCTTGCTAGGTGGCGCATCCATCAGGATGCCCGCCTCCCCCAGGTGGCGCACCCCTTAAGCAGTGCTTCGTAAGCCCAAACGCATCGAACCCAGATATGAAAAAAGGCCGCATATGCGGCCTTTTGAATTCATGGTGCGGGTGAAGGGACTTGAACCCCCACGGGATCGCTCCCATACGGACCTGAACCGTACGCGTCTGCCAATTCCGCCACACCCGCAATCACTGCCTCTTGTTCAGAAGCGAAAGCTATCTTAACTCAGCAATCCCTTCGACGCAAGAGAAATTTTGAAAAGACCGTGTCAAATTTTTACGGGTCGACAAAGATTGATAGCCCTTCCGAAATGCCAAGACCATGGCGGTACCAGCGCAAATCCGCGCTCATAGCAAAAGAGAGCGAGCCTGCAAATCGACTGCAGGCTCGCTCTCTGGCCCCGCTTGGTTGAGGGAGGATTTCCGAGGGAACGGAAAGGGAGAAAATGCACGGGACCTTTGAAGGGGAGCATGAATCTCGGAAGAAACGGCTCTCCCGGAGACGGCGGAGGAAAGTCCTTATGCGCTCAGTGATCCTGCTCTCTTGTCCCTATATGCGCGATACAGGCGCAGGACGAGATAGAAGGCGAAGAGCATCGTGTAGATAACCACGCTGGCCAGCGCCTGCTCGCCGCCCTTGGAGGCAGCCGGCGCCAGCATGAACATGAGGTGGGCCCAGGCGAGGCCGAAAAAGGGGTACGCCAGGCGCTGGACGTTTTTCCACGTGCGACCGCCCATGCGCTGCTTCACGAAGCCGAACGACGTGACGCCCAGCAGGAGCACCAGAACGAACAGCACGACCGCGACGACGAACGACGCGAGCATCGGGGCTCCCATCGTCCCCGCGACGGCGCGTGCGGCGTAGGGCGCGAGGTACATGCACATATGGCCGAGGCACAGGATGCAGGCCACGATGGAAAGCTCCGCGCGCACGGGACGTAGCCACGCGTCGAGCTTGGAGCCCTTGGGCAGCGCGCCGATGAGCATGACCACCGCGAACAGGGAGAGCGCCACCATGCAGCGCTGGACGAGCACGATGGCGGGCTTCCACCAGCTGCCCGAAAGCAGCCCGTTGGCGCCGGCGAGGAACACGACGACGACCGCACAGGCAAGTGCGTAGAACGCGACCGGGCAGCGCTTCAACGGCTCGCGCAGGGCGAGCGCGGCGACGGCGGTCGCAGCGAAGACGAATAGGAATTCCATGACGGACTAAAGCCTCCTTGAGTCGATATCGGCGCCGACCGCATCGAGGATCAGCGAGCCGACTTCAGCCAGCGCGGCATACTCAGCTCCGCAGGAAAGGCTCGATGCCCCTTCCGCGGTCTTAGCCATGAAGGCGGGCAACCACTTGGAGGCGTGCTCGTCCCAGAATCGAACGATGCGCCCCGACCACTCGGCACCATCGCCTTCGCGGCCCTCGTGCAGGGCCTTGGCGACCTGGCCGTACAGATACGACATGAAGCTGAGCTCGTTCCACGCGCTGTCGGCGGGCTCGGTGCGCGCGTCCTTGGGCAGCACGCCGGCCTCGCGCATGTGGCGCTCGACATCGATCTGTCGCGGGGAGCGGAACAGCGAGGGCTCGCCCTCGCGGCCATCGGCGACGAAGCAGAAGGGGGACTCGTAAGGCCACACGGGCACGTCTCCGCCGGGCGCCAGGTACAGGAGAGAGTGGCCCCTCCTCAGGGAGCCGAGAAGGTCATCGGGGTCGCGGGAGACGAAGCCGGAGAAGGCGGCCTCGAGCGGCTCTCCCGCATCATGCGCCCCGGCGTCTCCAAAGCAGCCCAGAAGGTCTTCCGAGGCTGCGCCCTCCGACAGCGCGGCGGCCAGCTCGGGCGTCGGGAACGCGAAGAGCGCCGATGCGACCTCGCACATGTCGGCGAGGCCGACGGCTACAAGCAGTCTGTCTTCCATGTAAAGTCTCCTCCCTGTCCGCAGCTCCGTTGCGGCACCCGTCGATGTCGGAACGGAGCTGCGGACGCCGACCCTCGAGGGAGCCGGCGTCTCGCAAGCTATCGGCGGTTAGCCGATGTAGTAGATCTTCGGCGCGGTGCCGTCCTCCTCCTGGAGGAGATGGGCGTCGGCGTGGGCCGCGACGTACTTGGACACCTCGGACTCGGGGTCGTCGAGGTCACCCCAGAAGCGGGCGCGGCCGGGGCACAGCTGCATGCAGGCCGGGACCTCGCCGCGGTCGATCAGGTTGTAGCAGAAGGTGCACTTCTCCATGGTGCCCGCAAGGTGCGCGGGGGCGTCGAACTCGCCGACCACGACGTCGAGGTAGTACTCGGGCTCGCCGGCGTTCAGGCTGCGCACGCCCTCGTAGGGGCAGGCCTTGACGCACGCCTCGCAGCCGATGCACAGCTGGCTGTCGACCCAGACGATGCCGTCCTCGCGCTTCTGCGTGGCGCCGGTCGGACAGGCGTCGAGGCAGGCGGGGTTCTCGCAGTGCTGGCACTGCATGGGCAGGAAGCCCAGCTCGCAGTTCGGGAAGGTTCCGCTTGCGCAGTCGGCGAAGTCGCCGCCGACGGTGTGCACGACGTTGTACACGATGTCCTTGGGCAGGTTGTTTGCGACCTTGCAAGCCGCCGCGCAGGTCTGGCAGCCGAAGCAGCGGTTCAGGTCGATGGCCATTCCGTAACGTGTCATGATTCAGTCACTCTCCCCTACATCTTCTCGATACCCACGGCGCAGTCGTTGCAAATGGCATTTGCCACGTACTGGTTGTAGTCGCGCATAGACAGGCTGCCGAAGTGTCCCTCGATGAACTCGTCCCTCTGGAAGCTGCGCGGCACGCCGACAACCTTGCGCGGGTATCCCGCATTGATGACAGCCTTGATGGCAACCTCACCACGGTCGTTGAAGAGCTTCACAACATCTCCCTCTACGATGCCAAGCTCAGCAGCGTCCTCAGGATTGATCTTCACAACCGGCTCCGGCTCGTATTCCTTTACGTAGTCGCACTCCCACCACTGGGTGTGGGTGCGGGTCCTCATATGCTCGGAGATGACGTGGTAGGGGTACTTGGCGCGAATCTCGCTGTTGACGTCAGCCTCGAACGCGGGCTCCCAGTAGACGGTCCTCTCCTTCGAGGGATCCATCTGCCCGTCGTTGTAATACGTCGGAACGGGGTTCTCCTGGTAGAGAACGCCACGGCCGGTTGCGGTGGGGAAAACGCCACCCTCGGCATGCACGTAAACCTCACCAGGCATGATCCTGACGACCTTCGACTCCTTGAACTGATCGAAGGTGAAGCCGAACGGAGCGGCCATGTCCTCGTCAATCCAAATCCTGAAGAACTCCTCGGGGTCCTTACAGGTGAACTCGCCGTAACCCAGGCCCTCGGCGATCAAGTTGAGGATCTCGAAGTCGGACTTGGACTCGTACAGCGGCTCCGCTGCCTTGTCGTTCCAGTACATGTACGGCGCCTGGCCGTAGGAATTGAAGACTTCCACCTGCTCGAACCAGTGGCACACCGGAAGCAGGATGTCGGCGTACTTGGCGGTCTCGGTCATGTTGAGGTCAGCCACTGCGATGAAGTCGACCTTCTGGATCCACGTCTCCATGTAGTTACGATCGACGTTGACCGCCATCGGGTTGGTGTACTGGATGAAGAGGCCCTTGATCTGCTGCGGCGCGCCGGCGTACATACCGGTCTCCATGATCTCGGCGACCACGTTGGAGGGAATGGACGGTCCCTCACCCTGGCAGAAGTTTCCAGCAGAGTCGACGGGCATCATGGCTCCGACGTAATTGCAAATATGGAACGGCCACAGGGATGCATACATGCCACCAGCACCGGACCTGCCCATGTTTCCAGAGACGAAGAGCAGTGCGTACATATCCCAGTAGTTGTAGGTGCCGTTCGAGTAGTGGTCGGCGCCGAAGAAGGATGCGGTGTAGACGGGGCCCTCCTCGTGGTACACGCGGGCGAGCTCCTCGATGTCCTTGACGGGAACGCCGGTGATCTCGCTGGTACGCTCGAGGGTGTAGGAGGAAACGGCCTCACGCATAAGATCGAGAACGGTGGACACCTGGATGCCGTTCACCTCAGTGACACCATCCAGCTTCGGAGAAGATGCCTCGCCGAAGGCGACTGCTGCGCCTGCGCCCTCGTCCCAGACGGCCACAGGGTCGTTGCCCTCAACGGGCTCCACGCCCAGCTCGCTCATCCTGAGGAACGTGCCGTCGGACTTCTTGACCAGGAACGGGGCCTCCGTGGAGGCGGCGAGGAAGGCCTCGTCATGCCAGCCCTTGTCGAAGAAGACCTTCATGAGTCCCATAGCGAGAGCGCCGTCGGTTGCGGGGTTGATCGGAATGAACCAGTCGGCCTTCGCAGCATTGGCGTTATAGACGGGATCGATGACGATGTACTTCGCACCTGCATCTCGCGCATCGTAGACGAAGTGAACGAACTGCGGCAGCGAAACCGTGGGGTTGGAACCCCAGCAGACGACGGTCTTGGAGTTGACGAGGTCCGTCGGCTCATTGCCGGTGCAGTAGAAGCCGGTGCCGCAGGCGCGCATGAATGCCCCGATGTGCGCGCAGTCGAAGTTCATGGAGATGTAGGAGGCGCCGAAGACGTTCCTCATGCGTCCATGGTAGGAGTTCATGCCAACGCCAGTCATGCCCTGGTTGCCGGACTGGGTCCACATGGCCATGGCGGTCGGACCGTACTCGTCCGTGATCGCCTTCCAGTTCTCGACGATGGTGTCGATGGCCTCGTCCCACGTGATTCTCTCGAACTTGCCCTCGCCACGCTCGCCGACGCGCTTCATGGGATACTGAAGGCGCTGAGAGCTGTAGATGCGGCCGACATGGGTCACGCCGCGCGAGCAGATGCGGTTGTAGCGGGTATCCGGCAGATCCCTCGCCGAAGTGCGCACGATTCGGCCGTCTCGAGCGTGAACGTTCAGGAAGCATCCGCCAGAGCAGTTACCGCGACATGCGCCGGCGAAGATCTCGTCCGGGCACTCGGCCGGCGCGGGATCAACCTGCTGCTTGTCGTCGTCCTTGGGGGTGCAGCCCGCCAGCGCGCCAGCCGCCGTGAAGGCGGCGACGCCCTTGATGAAGCTCCTGCGCGAGAATCCGCGCGGATTCGTTGCTTCGGTCATGCGATTCTCCTCTCCAATTCCCTCTTGTCTGAAAGGCTTCGCCCCAGCGGGCCAAGGAAGACCGGGTTATCGAGCAGATGCCGGGCGAAGGCAGGCGGAAGGGGGTCCGCCACACGGAAGCAACACTAGGCGCACAGGGCGCCGATAGCCATATACAGGACATAACCTTTTGATGAACTTTCTCATAACCTACGCTTAATATCCGATTAACAGCGCAGGTCATCTGATGTTTTTGCGGCCCGCTAGCGTCCGTTCCAGAACTTGTAGCCCACGCCCTGGACGGTGAGCAGGTACCTCGGCTCGGAGGGATTCTCCTCGATCTTCTTGCGAATCTTGCGGACCATCACGGTGATGCTGTTGCTCTTGGAATCCGTCTCACCTGCTCCCCAGAGACCCTCCTGGATCTGGGCAACGGTGAAGACCCTTCCGGGGCTTCCGGCCAGCAGGGCGACTATCTCGAACTCCTTGGCAGTGAGGTGAGCCTGGGTTCCGTTTACGTAGACGCAATAGTCGTCGAGGCAGATCTCGAGATCGCCAACCTGCACGGTCCCCGTCTGCCTACCGGCCTGAGCCGTCTCGAAATCGCGCTGGACGCGACGCATGCAGGCCTCGATGCGCAGCACGAGCTCGGCGGGATCGAAGGGCTTGGTGATGTAGTCGTCTCCACCGGCGCGGAAGCCGATGGTCTTGTCGACGATGTCGGTCTTGCCCGAAAGGAAGATGACCGGAATGAGGCTTCCCTCCGCGCGCAGACGTGCGCACAAGTCGAAGCCGTTGGCGTCGGGAAGCATCACGTCGAGGATGAGCAGGTCGGGGTTCTCCTGGGCCATCATGGCCATTCCCGACTCGCCGTCCATCGCTCCGCAGAACGAGTAGCCGCCGCGCTCGAGAACCTTGGCGATCACCGCGTGCAGCGCGGCGTCGTCGTCTATCAGCATGACCTTATTCATGATATGGCCCCCTCGTAATCGTCTTCCACGGCAAGGTCTTTGGGTATCCTCACCGTAAACGTCGAACCCACGCCCAGCTCGCTCTCGAGGGCGATGGAGAATCCCTGCGCCTCCACGTAGTCCTTAACGAGCGCGAGTCCCAGGCCGTTTCCTCCGTACCTGCGCCTGGACGAGATGTCCACCTGCACGAACTTGTCGAAAATGCGGCGCTGGTCCTCGGGGGCGATGCCGATGCCGTTGTCGGCCACGCTCATGAGAACGTCGCCGGTTCCCTCCTCCAGCGTGATGCCGAGCCTCACCGCGCCGCCTTCAGGCGTGAACTTCACCGCGTTGCCGGCCAGGTTCTCCAACAGGCGACCCGTCTTCTCGAAATCGCCCAGCACGAGCGGCACATCTGCCGCGACGTGCGTGCGGAAATTAACTCCGGAGCGCTTCGCGATGGGCTTCACGGTGTTGCGCACCGCAAGCGCCACGTCCCCTAGGTCCATGAGCTCGCTCGCCACGGTGGTCATGCCCGCATCGGAGCGCGCCACATCGAGCATGTTGTTGATCATGCCCAACAGGTTGCGGGAACTGGAGAGAACCTCAGACCAGGCAGCTCGACTCTCCTCTTCCTCGGGGGTCGGACGGACTTCGAGACGCTTGTCGCAGTCCTCGATGGCCATATGCGCGAGCGCGATCACCGTCGTGAGCGGAGTGCGCATCTCGTGGTTAACCATCGAGAGCAGGTCGGATTTGAGCTCGGACTCCTTCGCAAGCTCCGCGGAAAGCCTCTCGAGGCTGTCTCGCTGCCGTTCGAGCTCGGCGTTGGCGGCCTTGAGATCGCGCGTGCGGTCGGCCACCTGGTCCTCGAGGTTCTCGTACACGCCGCGCAGCTCCTCCGCCATGTCGTTGAATCCCACGATGAGGTCGGCGACCTCTCGGGAAGCACCGCCCTCATGAACGAACACCTCAAGGCTTCTCTCGCCCATCTCTCCGAACGCATCGCTCATGCGCTCCAAAGGCCTTAGCACGAAGCTGCGCGTCACCCAGTAGACCACCGTGCCGATAACGAGCGTAAGAACGAGGAAGAAGCCCGCATCGAGCACGAGGTTGCCGATCGCAGCCTCGCGCTGCTGGTCGAGCGGAATGACGATGCTGATGGCGCCGCCGACCGAGTCGAGCGTCCAGCCCTCCTTGGGATATCCCGTAATGTCGATCTCTCCCACCGGCTCGCCGTGACACTCGAGACAGCTTCGATCGACCTCGAGCGCCTGCAGATAGCGGAAGCGCTCCTCGCCCGCAAACTCGGCGACGCCGTAGTATTCGGTCACACTTGAGTTCTCATTGAACGCGGTGAGCGCCTCGGTCTCGAAGGCATCGGGCCGATCCTGGTAGCTTCGCGGCTCGAAGTTGGTGTAGCGGATGGTGTAGTCGTTGTTGTACGAGAAGATGGCGCCCACAGACTTGCCCACGATGGAGCAGTGCAGTCCCTTGAAGTCGTAGTCGCCGTCGGAGGAGGTGTTGATCACCTTCTGCTGGTTGTCCATGAACTGCCACACGGCGTCCATCTCGCGCGCGAAGGTGCGCGCCTCCTCGAGCAGAGCCTCCTCGGCCTGGTTCTGCTGCGATACATAGTCAAAGGCGACGAACAACGCGAAGGTAACGAGGAACACAGCCGTTAGCGTAGCCAAGTAAATTCGCTTCAGGCTGATCCTTTTCATGCGCTTCCGGTTCCTTCTCTGTCGCTCGGCATTGCTGGAGCGTGACTTTAACGCTAAAAGCGTCCTTTTGTCAAAACGCCCAAAGCCCCGAGAGGCGGTTGCATGCACATGTGATCGAGGTGCAGAATGCACGTCGCGATAGAGAGCCCCGGCGATTACCTCGAAGCCAAGCCGGCAAATAGCACTCGTTTACGAGCGAACATGCCTGCCGCGAGCCGAAGATCGCTCAGCAGACATCCTTGCCGGAGCTTCAGCTGCCTGAGCATACGACTGGGCATAGGCCTGCTGAGAAGCCGCACGGGAAACAACGCGATCAGATGCGTAGTCTTGACGGTCGGATCGAGCCTGAGAGCCGTGATCAGCCGCCATGGAGGCACGGTGATCAACCTGCGCACGGGATCGCTGCTCTGCAGCCACGCGCTGATCCGCATGGGCATGCGAGGCCGCCCCCATGTGCTGCTCGGAACGCGAGCGTCGCACCTGCGAAGGCTGGGCAGCTTGAGCGGACTGTGCGTATCGCTGCTGCACATGCTGCTCGGCATAAGCACGCTGGTCGATCGGCATTCGCGATCCAACCTGCTGGGAAGCCACACGGCCCTGAGCCTGCGCCGGACGAGCCTGCGCAGCGGCGGCGCGACGACGCTGCTCTGCCTCAACCGAAGCCTGCTGCCTCACTGGCATACCGGAAGCCGTCTGCTGAGCCTGCGGACGAGGGGCAACCTGACCCTGAGCACGAGACTGCACCTGCTGGGGCTGGCGCGGAGCCTGAGCGCCCTGATGAGACACAGGCATGCCCGACGGGGTCGTCTGCGCGGGAGCAGCAGCCGGACGCGGCCTGTTGCGCTTATCCATGACCATCTGCATTTCGGCGACTTTTCGGCGCTCAGCCTCAAGTCCATCCACCACGCCACGCATGCGGCGATCAATGGACATCAGCCAGATCACGAGCATCAAAACTGCAATGGCAAGAACCACCAATGCGATGGTCAGCAACGCATAAGGCGACGACATGAACTCACTCATGACGCAGCTCCTCTCGCTCGCCCTGCTTGATCAGATCGACCAGCTCGGCCTGCAGACCTGCGCCGCCCTTGTGGACGAGGTCACCACCCACACGCTCGGGCCTCTCCCCTGCAGCCTTCTCGGATGCAGCCGAAGCGGCAGCCGCATTCTCGACGGCCTTTTCCTCCTGATACTGGCGTGCACAACCGGGGAACAGCAGGGTCACCTTGGTGCCCTTGCCAAGCTCGCTTTCGAAATCCATGCGCGCTTCATCGCCGAAGAAGC
>JAFYTB010000064.1 GCA_017559045.1 Eggerthellaceae bacterium
GTCACATTTTGAAACCAAAATGTGACAGCATCTACGAGCTAATTCACCCGCGCCAAGCGACACGCCCCCGCCCTTCACCAACTCTAAGCGTTACATCACGACGGGAATCTCCATGCCGGCGTCATCGAGGAACTTCTTCAGATAATCGGAATCATTGCTTACGTCACGCGTGCGAGTATTCGAATTAATCTCAGACTCACTCATGTCCTTGAGCATGCGCACAGTCACCGCGCCGCCGTTCGACCATTCAATAGTCGGATACCAAACGGGATTCACCACATCCACGCCATCGCCATTCCAAACAAAATCGCAGGTAAACAGACCACTCAAAATGGTATAGGTCAAAGTCCAGCCGGAAACAAAGTCGGAAAGACCGTACACGACGAGCACCGTATTTCCGGAATCGCCCGTCACATACTTCGTGGGCTGCATGATGTGAGCATGCGTACCCAGCACTAAGTCGACATCGAGATCGGCCAGGAACTTCGCATACTCTTCCTGCTGGTCATTCGGCGTGACGGTGTATTCGCTACCCCAATGCATCGAAACGATAACCGCGTCGGCCACTTCCTGAGCGCGGCGCACGTCCTGTTCGATCAGCTTCTTGTCAAAGCCGCATACGTAATAGCTGTTAGGAAAATTAGCCGCGGTACCGTAATGGTTGTCGCCATAGGTGTACGCGAGGAACGCAAACGTGATGCCGTTGCGCTCGATCATGTGAACCGTCTCGCGATCCTCTTGCGTCAGATAGCTTCCGCCAATCATGAGCTCCGGATACTGAGCCAATACCTCATGGGAGCGCTCGATACCCGAAGTACCCATGTCATACGTATGGTTGCTGCAGAAATTCACCATGTTGAAGCCGACTTCGGCAATAGCGTCAGCCTGCGCATCAGGTCCGTTGAAGACCGGATAGCCGGAATAACCGCGATTCGCTCCAGCCATGACCGTCTCTTGATTCATATAGCGAAGATCAAAGGTCTGAATAAAGGGAGCTACTTCTTTATAGAAGGGGGTGAAGCTGTACTTGCCGTCACCGACAGAGCCAGCATAACCATCAGCAATGGGCATAGAATTGTCGGTTGCGATCTGATCACCAGCTGCGATAAGCGTAACCTTACCTGCATCGCCCGCCGCAACGCCGCGGCCATGAACCGTATAGCGAATGCCCTCGGGGGTCACGCCATGGACGATGCCGTTTTCGTCAACCGTCTCCTCGCTACCCTCAAGCTTGGCGGGAAGAAGACCCGCCATCGGACCCTCAAAAACATAGTCGCCAACTACAAATGCTTCCTGCTTGGCAGTTTCCTCAAGAGGCAAATCGGAGCCGAAACCCGAGTTGCCGAAGCCACCCATCAGCAAATAGGCGCCGCAGCCAACAACAGCCAGAAGGGCAAGCGTCAAAACGCCGGCCACAAACTTCCAAACGCCCGACGAACCCACGAGCACCTCCCGACCATTACGAAATACACAACAAACGGCGGACATCTTAGCTTTGGTTTTCGCCTTAGCTTCGGCCCCAACTTTGACCTTCGCCTCGGATTCGACCTCAGTTTTCGCTTCGTCCAACCGCGCCCCTTTCTTTA
>JAFYTB010000065.1 GCA_017559045.1 Eggerthellaceae bacterium
ACTTCGGTTTTCTTCTTGAGCTGAATGGCAACGTCTGCATTGGAAAGCGGCGCAATTCGCACATTAGCGGAGCGGTTGGTCAGCGCCTTGCCGACAACCTCGCGATTCAGGACATCCTCAACGGCAGAAACGCGCGCTTCAACCTTCGCAGGGTCTTCCGTGGGCTTGGGCGTCGGCGTCGGCTTCGCGATGGTCACGCCCTTATCCAGCGTAATCAGATAAGAACGGACAAAGCCTCTCGTCGTCTGTCCCTTCACCTGAATTTCGTACCACTCATCGCCGTTCTTGTTAAGCTTCGCATCATGAATGATGACCAGCTTGCCCTTGCGCATCTGAGTGAGCACCTTGCCGTTCATGATCTTTCGGACATTGGTGTCCTTATTGGTCTTACCGGTGCCAAGGCCAACCACTTCTTCGTTTTCCGCAGGCTTCGGGGTCTGGGTTTTAACCGGATTTTCTTCCTTGTTTTCCTCTGCCTTCGGCTCTGCAGTCGGCTTCGGCGTCGGAGTCGGTGCCTTGAAATCGCCCTCTACATCCATGACATAGTCGCGCATCCAGCCCTGCGTATCCTGATCAACAGCAGAGACGAAGTACCAGAGCTTACCGCTCTTATCGTATGCCGCCTCATGAATCGTCAGTTCCTCACCCTTTTTGAGGGTCTTCTTGACTTTTCCGCTCGTAGAAGCGCTCTCACGCAGATTGGCTTCGCGGTTCGTCTGCGCCTGCGCAAGATCGACACGCGGCGTAGCAGTCGGCTTGGGGCTCGGCGTCGGCGTCGGGGTCGGCGTCGGCGTCGGGCTTGCGGTCGGCGAGGGCGACGGGGTCGGCGTATTGGTCAGAATAATCGGCAGCGGCGTAGCCGTCGGTTCCGGCGTGTCAGTCGGCACAGGCGTCGGCGCCTTGGTCGGCTGAGGGGTGGCCGTCGGTTCCTGCGTCTGTTCAACAACCGGAGCGAACACAATCGCTTCCGGCGCCTTGGTCGCCTGTTCGGCCGTGGGCAGCGGCAGCGGATCGCTGGTGATCTCCATCGGTTCTTTGCGCATGCCGAAAGCACGCCAGAGCAGCAGCGCAATCATAATGGAAACAAGCAGCATAATGATCAGCGCAGCGATCTTGCCAAGGACAGTGGAGAAGAATCCGGGGCGTCCTCTTTCTTCCCCATCTTCCGCCTCATCCTCTTCATCATACGCTTCATCATCTTCATAGTCGCCGTCATACTCTGCATCGTCGTACTCTTCGTCAAACGTATCCGGCTCGTATTCTTCGTCGAGGATCTCCTCCTCGCGCTGATCCTGTTCTTCAGCGAAATTCTGCTGTTCGATTTCCCTGTAGCCTTTTCTTCTGGCCATCTATGACCCCTCCTCTTCCCCAAGGGTAGTCTTCTATGTTTTTATTATAAAGTCTAGCCCCCTATGATGCAAGCTTTTTCTCGAATCCTGTCGAAAATTGCATGTCCGCACAACAAAATTCACCGATAAATGCAAAAACTCACCCTCCCGGGAGAACCCCCGGGAGGGTGAGCGGATTTATGCTACTGTCTCAAGAGACGATCTGTAATTCTTTGCTTTCGCGAAGAAATTACTCGGCCATCTTCTTGTACATCGCCAGATGGCGCTTGGCATCAGCCTCGTTGATCTGGAACGCTTCTTCAGCCTTCGCCGGGAACAGCTTGGCCAGGGAGGCGTAACGAACCTCGGACTTGATGAAGTCCTGATAGGACTCGGTCGGATCCTTGGAGTCGACGATCAGCGGGTTCTTGCCCTCGGCCTCGAGCATCGGGTTGTAGCGATACAGCGGCCAGTAGCCACAGGCAACAGCACGCTTGATCTCAAGCTGAGAGTGCGCCATGTTGATGCCGTGGTTGATGCACGGAGCATAGGCAATGATCAGGGACGGGCCCGGATACGCCTCAGCCTCGGTCATGGCCTTGAGCAGCTGCGCCGGGTTCGCGCTCATAGCGACGGTCGCAACGTACACATAGCCGTAAGACATGGCCATCATGCCGAGAT
>JAFYTB010000066.1 GCA_017559045.1 Eggerthellaceae bacterium
ATCGCAGAGTTAAGCTGATCGCACAGACGCTGCCTCGTGTAGTCGCCGGGCGGAATGAGATTTACGATACGTACAAGATCGTCGGGAAGATCAGCGGCCTCAGCCTGGATGACGACATCGAGCCTTCTCACCGTCGGTGCTGGGGGCTCTTTGGGAGAAGCCCCCTCGACACCCATCAAAGTCTGCAGCGGCACGCCGAATACGGCAGCGAAGCGGTCCGACCCGTACTCCCCTTCGGATGCAAGGGAGCCAACCGACGAACCAGCAACGCCCACACCGCCATCAAAGCGCGAAGCTTCGCACTGCGCAGCAAGCGCTTCCTCGGCGTCTTCAAACAGAACGTCGACGATGCGCTGCAACGCTCCGTAGTATTCGCTTCTCTCGATATTGCTTCCGCTGTGATCGCGAGCCATGGTTAGTCCTCGAACAGCTCCGTGCCCTTGGCCAATGCCGCATCAACGCGCGCCTTTGCCGCAAGGATAAAATCAGCCAGAGCCTCCTCGCTTACAGCGGTTTCTGCGGCAGGCGCCTCCTCGGCCTCGTCCTCGACAACTCGAGAAAGAAGGAGGGCGTCGGTTCCAAGCACCGTGGCAGCCAGCGTTCCCGTGTAGGCGGGAGTAGCATCGCCCGTAGCCTGCAGGAACTGAACACCAGAGCGACGAAGGGCATCAGCAGCTGCCATCATAGTATCTGCGCAGTAGTAGGGGTTCTCAGCCGTCGGACCCTGCTGCCTTGCGCTTCGCTCTCCAACGTGGAGCTGAGCAAGCAAAGGCAGATTGCATACTGCAACCGCCCTCTTCGCAAACGAGCATGCCTCATCCTGTCCGGCAGCCGTTTCGAAACCGACAACCGTAGCGCCGTACTCAGCCATCACTGCCAAAGCGTCTTCCCACACGCCGCGTCCGCATGCCAGGGCGCCATCAGCGTCGAGAACGACCGTTGCCATAATCGGAGCATCGCTTACCTTGCGAATGCCCATGAGCGCACACTTCAGATCATCGCAGGATTCGAAGCCACTCAGAAGGAAGGCATCGAACTCCTCCTCCGCAAACAGACGCGCTGCACGTACATACTGATCGCGGTTCTCATTAAGGGAAGCCTTCGAGGACGGATCAAGCGGCAAGCCGCAGGGGCCAATTTCAACCAGAAGGTGCTGCGGCGAAAGCGTACGCACGCATGCGAGGGAGATCTTGGCCAAATCAGCTGCACGACCCTCCATGCCAGCATGGGCAAGGCGCGCAGGAGTGATGTTGCGCGTCGGGGCGACCATACACTGCGCAGCAGCAATAGACTCGAGCTTATAGACCTCCTCGATCGTCTCCGGCTCGAGCAGAATGGTGAGCTCGGTATCATGCTCGACATCAACGCCCAGGCGAGCCAAAGCCCCAATTGCAGGCGAGGAAAGAACGAGCATATCCTTGTGGAGACGAAGCGAGATGTCGGGCATGTCAGACCCTTTCAATAGGAAGCGTGTCTAGGCTTCCATCATACCGCAAGGAGCCTCCTCGAGGCGCTTCGCAATTACCTACCGCTCCGTGATGTAAGCGTCATTCCAAACGACCCAAAGCAAGCGAACCGCGCTCAGCCCACCCTTGAATCAGCTCGATTTACCCCCTGGGGGCAAACGGTATGCAAAGCGGGTTCGACGGAAGAACGCCCAGCGTAGGCTGCTTTTCGCTCCAAAAAATGAGCCGCTCCCGTAGCGAAATCACAAAAAAATGTAATCACTAATCGATGTCACTATAATGAGCCTCATCAGCAAAGAAAATCCCTTTTCAAAGCTGCTCTGCTCACCCCTTCACAAGCAGAGAACGGCGCACGGCGCCGTATATCCCCTCCTCGGGTCTAGCGAAGAATCCCTTAGCGCTAGACCCAATTTTGGAGTTATCGAGGGACCCCTAACCCTCGTAACTTATACCGCTTGCTCGAGGACCCTCCACCTCCTCGCGCAAAGCACATCCCTAGAGTGCTAGACGAGCATGAGCGAGCTCGTCTAGCACTTGCTCTTTTCTGGGCCTTTCAGCCCAAAGCAAGACAAAAAACAAAACAGGCCGGAAGCTTTCACTTCCGACCTGCGAAAAATCGTGGTGCCCTCGAGAGGACTCGAACCTCCGACGCACGGTTTAGGAAACCGACGCTCTATCCGCTGAGCTACGAGGGCAAAACAGCACGGCTGATTGTACCACACCGACAATCAATCGAACGGCTATCACCAGAGCAACATACTCCAGAACAGCTTCAACTACTTCAGGGCGTCAGCCACCTTACGAGCAGCAGCCGTGATGGTGAGGTCATCGACATTGACCACGTAGTCTGCATACTCCTCGTACAGAGGAAGGCGCTCGGCATAAAGATCGCGCAGGCTCATACCCACACCACCCTTAAGGACAACGCCGCGCTCCTGGAAGTCAGTAAGGCGAGCCTTCAGCTCGTCGTAAGAGATCTGCAGATAAACAATGCGGCCGATCTCGGAAAGATGCTTCATGGCAGCTTCCGAATACACCGCAGAACCGCCCGTTGCGATAACCGTACGCTCGGCAGAGATGTCGGAAAGCACCTGATTCTCAACCTGAATGAAACCCTCAGGACCACATGCGTCGATCAGTCGCTGAAGCGTACGATCGCACTGGTTCTGAATGAGAAGGTCGGCGTCGAGGAAGTTGTAGCCCATGATCTTGGCAAGTACGACGCCAAGAGTCGACTTGCCTGCGCCCGGCATGCCGATCAGAACGACATTGTCTTTTCCAGGCTCGGTAAGCTTTTCCTTCATAGAAGCACTCCTTCTCAAAATCAATGATATCCATGCGATCTAGCCGCACATTATAGACGCTGTTCAAGGAAGTCTTGTGAATCGATGCCGAATCGGCGCTATCGTCGTGCTGGTAGGCTAAAAAATCATTGACCCATAGACTGTGGTCGAGTAAGATTAACCCTTGCTACGGAGATGTGACCGAGAGGCCGAAGGTGCTCGCCTGCTAAGTGAGTATACCCCACAAGGGTATCTAGGGTTCGAATCCCTACATCTCCGCCACCGAATGCAAACGCCCTCTTTCGAGGGCGTTTTTATTTTTGGCTTTTCAACTCACAGAAGAGCGGCTCAACGACCTACTTCTTCCCCCAAGGGAAATGATCTTTAATGGTCGCGCGCATCGGCTTCATACGATAGTGCGGATGATTCTTCAGGAAACGCCATCGAGCGATGTAGGTAATGCCGAGACACAGCAAGCCTGCTACACCAAACCAGAACGCCAAATCAAACACGCTCTCGTTACCCTCGAACCACGCATAAAGCGAAACAAGGGCGAAGAAAATCGTAATAGAGAGATTAATCACCGTGAACACTTTGATGAGGATCTCTTTCGCACGCTCGGGCGAGCGACGAGCCGAAACAACAAAGTAGATAACGATCGCCACCACGCCTAGGAACAGCAGCAAAGGCACCATGCGCGAAAGCCTTGCAACCATGAAGGGAATCACGTTCTCTGCTCCTTTCCTTTTCAGTGAATAGCAACCGTTCCACAACGCGCGGACTGCGCGCTATCGCGGACGAATCGCTGCCTTCAGAGACGACATCATGGTAGCACGCGCCCACCAACCCTGAAGCTGCGCAGCAGAGGCCAGGTCACACGCCGTTGCGAAATCATCAACGACAGCAAAGGTCGTAGCGCCGCTTCCGCACAGCATAACATTGCGTACGCCAGGCTGGGACTCTGCCCACTGACGGATAGCAGTCAGTTCGGGCTTCAGGCTCTCGGCAGCGGACGACAGGCCATTGAACAGCGGAACATCGGCAGCCGTCTCGGCCGCAAAAGCAGCCTCCATGAGCGCTTCGTCCACAAACACCGGATTCTCGTCGAACGCCGCATAAGCAGCGGGCGTCGAAACGCCACCCTCAGGCTTGATGAGCAGCACAGAATCCTTACGGGAAGGCATGGTGCGAACCAGCTTCTCGCCAACGCCACCATACTGAGCGCAACCGCCATCAAGGAAGAAGGCGACGTCGGCGCCAAGGCGCGCAGCCACACCGCGGAGAGCGGGGTCATCCACAGACAGGCCCCAAGCGCGAGCAAGACCGACAAGCATAGCAGCGGCATCGGAAGACCCACCGCCAAGTCCACCCTGAGCGGGAATGTTCTTCTCGAGACGGATGGAGATCTTCTCGCGAGACGTATAGCCGATCTCACGGGAAAGCGCATCAACCGCCTTCGTCATCAGGTTGACGCGGGCGGGAATCTCCAGCTCGCCCACTCCGCCCTTGTCGACGGAATCGATGTAAACGAGCAGGTTGTTTTCAGGACCGACAACCGCAAAGTAATCGGGAATCTCAACGTCCTCGCCATTTGCGACCTTCTCAAGCAAAGCAGCTTCGGTCGAAGCCGAATCAAGGCGTCCGCTGTGCAGGTACAAAATGTCATGCAAGGCAAGCGCCTGCATGATGTTCACAACATCGTGATAGCCGTCTTCTCGACGCTCGCCCACTGCCAAGAACAGGTTCACCTTAGCCGGTGCAACCAGCTTGATGCTTCCATATCCCAAAAAGGCCTCAGGGGTCCACTGAACGTTGCGGGCAGTGCCCACCATGTCCACCTTCATCGACTTGTCGCTCATCAATGCTTCTTCCTCTTAGCAGCAAAAAAATCTCTCAGCAGCGTTACACATTCCTCTTGCAGCACGCCTGCCGTCACTTCAAAACGATGGTTGAGTCGCTCATCAGAATGTACCGAGTAAAGCGTGCCGAGGGCACCCGCCTTCTGATCGGGCGCACCATACACGCATCGCGTCACACGCGCCTGATGCATAAGACCGGCACACATAATGCACGGTTCAAGCGTTACGTACACCGTGCAGTCGGTCAGCCTCCACGCATCAAGCTCAACCGAAGCATCCTTCATGGCCATGAACTCAGCATGAGCGGAAGGATCCTTGAGGGTCTCTCGAAGATTATGGCCGCACGCGATGATCTTCTGCGGCGCCGTCGGACGTCGCGTTCCGCGATCGATCGGCTCGTATACAACGACCGCTCCTATGGGAACCTCGCCGCATTCTGCAGCTTTGCGCGCCTCTTCAATGGCCAAACGCATATAAGCCTCGTCTTCAGGACGCGCTTCGACAAACACGGGGAGCCTCCTTTCGGAGGGCGTGCATCCATCCTGCATATTTTCCTGATTGACCATGCGATGCATTATACGACACCGAAACGTTCACGAGCTCGGGTGTCAAAGATGGGAAACGCAGGGCGCACGAAGAGGCTGACTCCTCGCCACTTCTTTGTGTGGTATCCTATCGGGGTTACATGGAGGAATGGCCGAGTGGTTTAAGGCGGCAGTCTTGAAAACTGTTGAGCCGCGAGGTTCCGTGGGTTCGAATCCTACTTCCTCCGCCAGACACACCAAGGGCCTTCGGTTTGAACTGCATCCCAGCTCGAACCGAAGGCCCTTTTAATTTGCTCGCTAGACGCGCGAACCGCAAGCTACGGCGAATTGCTTTCGCGAACTACTCCTCAGAATAGACCGGCTTGCCAAGCAGCGGATCGAGAGCGCCCTCGCCGTCACGATTGATGAGGCGCTTCTTGCGCATATCCATGCAAATGGATACCGGCTTGCCGTTATCCAGGAACATGCTCTTGTAGCCACAGTTGCCATAACCGCTGCACGAACGGCACTTGATATCCTGAATATCAAAACCAGCCAGCGCCTCATCAGTCAGGATGCGCAGCCTCGTATTCGCGAACTTTGCGCCTGCATTTACATCCGCCACAATAGCCCCCTAACGCTAAAGCGGAACATCATCAATACGGAAATATCCATCGGCATTATACCGCCCGAAAGCATCGGGCGGCTGCAGCCTAGTAACGATTATCGAAGATACGACGGGTCTTCTTCTCGGATCGCGGAAGCTCACCGATGGCAACGCCCTTCGCTACCGGAGTCATGTTCAGCTTAGCCTTGAACAGAGCCTCCATCTGCTTCTCGACAGCTTCCTTATCCTCGCCCGTAGCTGCGGTCTCGAAGAAGATCGTCATGATGTCGCGACCGTTCATGTGGTCGATCATAACCTGGTACTCGCTCGATGCTCCATCGGTGAAGGCAATGATCTCCTCGATCTGAGCAGGGAACATGTTGACGCCCTTGACCTTGACCATGTCGTCGGTGCGGCCGGTGATGATGTCGATGCGGGGATGGTGGCTGCCGCAATCGCACTGACCGGGAACGATGCGGGACAGGTCGTGGGTGCGGAAGCGAATGAGCGGTGCGCCCTCCTTCTGCAGCGTGGTGAGCACGATCTCGCCCGTCTCGCCATCCTCGACAGGCTCGCCCGTCACGGGATCAACGATCTCCACGAACACGTAGTCGCTCCAAATATGCATTGCGGAGTCAGCCTTGCAGTTGATGCCGATACCGGGGCCGTAAACCTCGGTCAGGCCGTAAATGTCATACAGCTCAACGCCGAGCTCGTTAGCAATACGAGCGCGCATCTTCTCGCCCCAGCGCTCGCTGCCAATAACGCCCTTGCGCAGCTTGATGCGATCCTTGATGCCGCGCTTTGCGATTTCCTCAGCAAGCAGCAGCGCATAGGAAGACGTTGCGCACAGAACGGTGGAACCCATATCCTCCATCATCTGAAGCTGCTTGTCGGTGTTGCCAGGGCCCATGGGGATAGCCATAGCACCAAGCTTCTCGGCGCCCAGCTGGAAGCCGATACCAGCAGTCCACAGACCATAACCAGGCGTGATGTGAATGCGGTCGGAAGGAGTAATGCCAGCATACTCATAGCAGCGAGCGAACTGGATGGCCCAGTCGTCAACATCCTTCTGGGTGTAAGGAATGATGACCGGCGTGCCCGTGGTACCCGAAGAGCTGTGAATACGCACGATCTTCTCATCCGGAACAGCGGCCAGTCCCAGCGGATATGCATCACGCAGGTCGGCCTTCTCAGTGAACGGAAGCTTCTGGAAATCCTCGAGTGTCTTCACCTCAGAAAGATCGATTCCCTCGAACTTCTTCGCATAGAACGGAGAGCGCTCCTTGAGGTCGACAAACTGCTTGAGAATAGCCTCGAACTGCTCGGGCATGATGTGGTGAGTCATGGTCAGTCTCCTTTTCAGATAAGGCGGTAGGCATATACCGCCCGATCATTCAAATTGCGCGCAAATTGCACTGCTGCGGAAATCCCTAAAAGAAAAGCCGCTAACTGCGGCATCAGAGGTGCTTCAAGCTGAGTTACGCTGCTTGCTGCGACGCGAACGAACTAACGCGCGCAAAAAAGCTCCAAGCCGTACCCGCTTGAAGCTAACGCCATCGACCTGCCGAAACCACGGCTGCGAAAGAGGCTATGTCGAATCGTTCGTTCATGGTTGCCCATTGTACCCGAACTCGGCAGATTGCCAACACCCAACAAAGCGAACGGAGCACAGGCAACGCCCATGCTCCGTTTATCAGGTGTTTCTATATCGAGCCTGCGCAGCTCTGGAAAATATCGCCAGCGCCAACGCGGACTACATCAGCCAATCTAGGCGAGGCAACTTACGCGAGAGCAGCATCGAGTGCGGCAAGATTCATCTCGACAAAGCGCGGCTTCACGCATGCGGAAAGAGCGTCCTTCATTTCCTCAACGGAAAGAGGCAGACAACCCGCAGCCAGGGCGCTTCCCAGCAGAACGGTGTTCAGCGCCTTTCGATTACCAACCTGAGCGATGAGCTTCTCATCGTCAACAACAACCAAGCGACTGCCGGTGCCTTCAAGTAGAGCCTCGATACGAGAGATAACGGCGTCGGCAACATAAGGCTCCTTCGCCAAGGCCGCCGTCACCGGCTGAATAGTAGTGCGCGCCGTCACCAGCACACCGCCGGGAGCCAGATACGGAAGCACACGCGCAGCCTCGCTCGGCTCGAACGCAATAATAAGCTGCGCCGATGCCTTGGCCAGAAGCGGAGCGTGCACCTCTTCGCCCTCGTTGCCCATGCGAACGTGCGAAATAACGCTACCGCCGCGCTGAGCCATGCCGATAGTTTCGGCGGTACGAACCTGCCAGCCCTTCGAGAGCGCAGCCTGAGCCAAAACCTTGGCTGCCAGAACCGTACCCTGACCGCCAACTCCCGTAAGCATCACATTAATCACGGCAGCCTCCTTCGATCAGCGAGCCAAAGGGGCACACCTGCGTACACAGATTGCAACCGTTGCACTGCGACGCATCGACAAACACCTGGCCACGCTCCTTGCTGCGCGGTCCACGTGCAGCAGGATCAAAGCCAATAGCGGGACATCCGATCTCGGTGATGCACTTCTTGCAGCCTGTGCACGTTTCAGTATCAACCGTCACGGCAGGAGAAGGCTTCACCAGCTGAATGCACGGAGACACCAGCAGCAGTGCAGAGGGACCCTCGAATTCGATGGCACGCTTTGCAGCCGCCTCGCACTCACGCAGATCAAGCGGATTTGCTCGCTCGATGCACTCCACACCCAATGCACGCAGAACGCCCTCGATGTCGATCGGCTTGCGCTTCTCACCCATCAGCGTCACACCCGTTCCGGGATGCGGCTGACTTCCAGTCATTGCCGTAGTAGCGTTATCGAGAACAGCCACCGTAATGTCATGGCCGTTGTACACCGCATTCGCAATACCGGTAAGACCGCTTGCGAAGAACGTGGAGTCACCGACAAAGGCGACCTGCTTCTTATGGGGCTCGGCAACCGCAAGACCCTGCGCCATGGTGATACCTGCACCCATGCACAGGCACGTATCAACCGCATCGAGCGGCTGGGCATTGCCGAGAGTGTAACATCCAATATCGCCACACATCACAGCCGGCTGCTTACCAAGGGCGCGCTTAATAGCGTAGAAGCTGCCGCGATGCGGGCAACCCGGGCAAAGCACGGGCGGACGCACGGGCAGGCTTGCATTCAGCTCAGCAAAACGAGTGCCAGAGGCTGCTTCTTCCAGGGTGGCAAAAACAGCCTCAATCGCATTGCGAGAATCGTCGTCTGCGGCCTGCGCATAGCGCTCGCTCAAAAGCAGTTTTGCCAAGCGAAGAGCAATGTCATCGATCGTGTTCTCGCCACGGTCAGGCATGTGGCCGGTATAGCGGCCCAATACCTCGAGCAACGCGGGAGCAATATCCTCGCCCAGCGTCTTAGCCGAGTCGAGTGCGATCTTTGCCGCCAGCTTAAGCATTTCGTCCTCGAGAACCGAATCGAGCTCTTCAACGACGACAACCGAACGAAGACCGCGAGCAAACACGGCAGCAGCCTTCTCGGGGAAGGGGTACGGGGTGCCAACCTGCATAAAACGATATGCGGGAATCAGAACACCAGCAGCAGAGGCAGCATCCTCAACGATAGCGAGAGCCTCACGCACGTACGCCGCGGAAACGCCGCCGGCCATGATGCCGATTTGCGGCATCTCGCGCGTCATGCCACCCGTAAACACAGGGTTGAACTGCTCGAAAGCCGGATCAGTCGAGAAATCGTCAGCGATCTTCACAAGACGCTCGTTGATTTCACCATGGCCCTGATATGCACGACGCGGGAAGATAACCCACTTCGGATCCTTCTGGAATCCTTCCTCGGGAACAGGACGGGCCTCCGTAGTATCAGCAACATCGAAGAAGGTTGATGCATGGCATACGCGCGTAGTCGGACGCACGATGACGGGCGTGTGGTAACGCTCGGAAAGATCGAACGCAACCTGCATCATGGCAAAGCCCTGATCGGGGGTAGCGGGATCAAGCACCGGCACCTTGGCAAACGAAGCGAATCGACGCGTATCCTGCTCGGTCTGAGAGGAGATGGGGCCGGGGTCGTCGGCGACAAACAGAACCGTTCCGCCATTCGTGCCGACATAGTTAAGGCTCATGAGCGCGTCACTTGCAACGTTAAGGCCTACCTGCTTGCAGGTAAACAGCACGCGAGCGCCCGCATGCGATGCGCCAGCCGCAAGCTCAAGCGCAGCCTTTTCGTTCGTGGACCACTCAACGTGAACGCCCTGAGCCGCACCTTCCGCGTGCAGCTTGGCAACCGTCTCAACCAACTCGGAAGAAGGGGTGCCCGGGTATCCGGCAACGACACGCACACCTGCTTCAAGAGCAGCGTGCGCAAACGCCTCATTACCCATCAAAAGTTTCGTCGTCATGTTCGCCAACCTTGCTAGAACAGCGAGCTGTTCGGTTTTCAAATGGATACGCGAAGAGCCGATGCGTCTTACGCCTCAGCCATCTCACGCTTCATATCGATAATCTTCTGCAGCATGTCTGCATCACCTGCACCCATGATCTGCACAGCCAGAATCGCTGCGTTCTTCGCACCGTTGATGGCAACCGTGGCAACAGGAACGCCCGAGGGCATCTGCACCATGGAAAGCAGGGAGTCCAGACCACCGAGATCGCTCGTCTTCATGGGAACAGCGATAACGGGCAGCGGCGTGAAGGCAGCAACCACGCCACCGAGATGAGCAGCCTTACCTGCTGCGGCGATGATCACCTTGATGCCGCGCTCGTGCGCATTGCTTGCCCACTCGTGAACAACATCGGGCTTGCGATGGGCGCTTGCGACCTTCAGCTCATAGGGAATGCCCCATGCTTCAAGCTGATCCATGCACGGCTGCATCGCCGGCATATCAGACGTCGATCCCATGATGATGCCCACAACCGGAGCTGCATTCTGCGTCATTTTCGTCTCCTCTACATTTGCCTTGTTCTTACCAGGCTAAAAGCTCGCGTTTCGCGAGAAGATACACTGCGATATCGCCCGCATACACGACGGGCGTTAGCAAAGGACATTCTACCTGATGAAACGACTGCAGCCGAAGCTTCGGCAACTGCTATTCCGCGGCGAGCTTCTCGATGTCGGCAACGAGGGCATCGACCTCGGCATCGGTGGTCGACCAGCTCGTGCAGAAGCGCACGGCATGACAACCCTCGCCCAAATCGGCTTCGTATTCGTAAATATACTTCTCGCCCAAGATCCTCATCTGCTCTTCGTTCAGGATGACGAACTGCTGGTTGGTGGGGCTTTCCGCATAGGCGGGCACACCGACAGCCGCGAAGGCATCGCGAATGCGAATGGCCTTGCCAATAGCCGCACGAGTAATTTCGAAGTACAGACCGTCCTTGAACAGCGTGTGGAACTGAAGACCCAAGAGCCAACCCTTGGCAAGCATGCCACCGTTCTGCTTGATTGCCGAACGGAAGCTCGGAGCGAGCGCGGGGTTCATGATAACAACGGCCTCGCCGAACAGCGCGCCGCACTTGGTTCCACCAATGTAGAAGACATCAGTCAGACGAGCGATGTCGGCAATGGTCATATCGCACTCGGGGCTACCCAAACCGTAGCCGAGGCGCGCACCATCGATAAACAGATACAGGCCGTACTCATCGCACACTGCGCGCATGGCCTCAAGCTCGGCAAGCGTGTAGAGGCTGCCGACCTCAGTGGAGAAGGACAGATAGACCATCTTCGGCTCAGTGATGTGCTCAGGGATGGTGCTATCGCGGAAGTCGCGCGCAATCTTCTCAACCTGAGCTGCAGTGATCTTGCCGTTTTCGGCGGGAAGAGCTTCGATCTTGTGGCCAATATGCTCAACAGCACCCGTTTCGTGCACGTTGATATGACCGGATGCAGGGCTGACAACGCTTTCCCACGGACGAAGAAGAGCGCTGATCACCGTGAAGTTGGTCTGTGTTCCGCCAACAAGGAAATGCACCTGGGCACGATCGCGATCAGCTTCATCGAGATACTTCACGATCTCGGCAGCGGCAGCTTCGCACCACGGATCAAGGCCATAGCCCTCAAACGCCTCGTCGTTGGTGGAAACCAGAGCCTCGAGAATTGCAGGATGAGCACCGTGATTGTAGTCGTTGTTGAAGCGGATCATTTTCACCCCTAAAAAACAAAACAGGCCTGTTATCAGGCCTGTTGAGTAATCATGGTGGTCGGAGGGGGACTTGAACCCTCGGCACGCGGATTTTCAGTCCGCTGCTCTACCAACTGAGCTACCCGACCTTGGTTGCGTTTCTAACGCGAGTTAGTATTCTAGCAATACCTCTTCTCGTTGGCAAGAAGAATTTTTTAAATCTCTAAAAGGGTGGTCCGACAACTGCGACGAGGATGGTAGCGAGAGCGCCCGCCAAAATGGCGGGGCCGAAAGGAACATCCTTCAGCAAGGTCGGCTTCGCGGGATCGGGGATGCCGTCACCGTCGACATCATTCGACGTAGCAAGATCCTCCTCGCTACAGGGAGCCACCCAGCCCAGACGAGGCAGAACGAGCGCAAGGATCAGCGAAGCGCAACAAGAAACGAGCAGGCAGAACAAGCCGCCGGTAATGCCCAGGTACAGACCCACCGTAGCAAGCAGCTTGATGTCGCCGCCGCCCATCGCGCGCTTATGTGTAACCATCTCATACAGCGTAGTAACCAAGAGAAGACCGCCGCCAAGCATGATGGCACCAATTACTCCCTGAGAAAAGGAGACGGGCGCATCAGTGATCCCTTGGAAGTGCACGGTCGCACGCCATGCGAACCACGCAACAAACAGGGCCGCTATCACGACGTCGGGAATGCGCAATGTGCGCAAATCGACAACGGTCGCCACCACGAGCAGCGCAATGAACACCAGGTACACACCTGCCGTCAATACCATTGTCGATCCCCCCTTTCGTCGTATCTAACGAAAACGCATGTCGCCAATCACCATGCCTCTGGCCACGCAGCGACGAGTGCCTTTCTTAACCGAAGATCAGCTCGCGCTCCTCGCCCTTAAGTGCGGCACGCGCCTGGTCACGCAGGTTGTTCACACCGATGAAGAACTGGCGCATCATGACCACCACCAAGTAGCGGCCCTTCGGAGTGAGCGTGAGCTCTTCCGCATTGTCGGTCGCGAACGCACCGCAAGCACGCATGAAGGCCATCTCCATCGGAAGGCCCGCATCGATAGAGCAGCCGAAGTCGCGCTCGAACTCTTTCTTATCAAGGCGAAGGCCGAACAGCTGCATCATGAAGCGATAGCGCATGCGATCGAGCTTCTTGAACGTGGTCTTACCCATCATGGACATGCGACCGCTTTCGATAGCTGCGTTGTACTCGTTCACGCTGAAGGTGTTGACGTACAGGTTGGAACCGAGATACGTGATGCCGCCGCTGCCGATAGCCGGATACTCTTCGTAGTTAACGACGTACTCGTCGATCATGGCATCCTCGCCTGCTGCCGACGTCGCCCTACGATTAAACGTCCAGGCGCTACCGAACTCAAACAGACCGCGCTCGCCATTGCGACCAACCGGCAGCTGCGATTCGGGGCTGCCCGGAACCTCGCCAGTCAAGAGATCGCAAATGATCTCGTAGAAACGCTTCTCTCGCTCGTAATCAACCTTGCCCACCGTACGAGCCAACGACTTCTCAACCGAAGGAGATGCCATCAGCGGATAGAAGGTGGTCTGGCTTGCACCCGACTCAATCACGCGCTCAATATCGCGGATGAGAATGTCTTCGGTCTGTGCGGGGAAGTTAAAGATCATGTCAGCGTTCATGGAGACGAAGTACGGGCTTGCCTCGCCGATGCGCTCGAGAATCTCCTGACCGCAACCATACTTATCGTAGCGATCCATCTGCTTGAGAAGTCCGTCGTCAAAACTCTGAACGCCAACGGAAAGGCGCTGAACGCGGCCCTGGAGCTTCTCAAGATAGCTGGGGATCAGATGGTTGGGGTTGGTCTCGCTGGAGACCTCCTTGATATTGAAGAGATCACGAGCCTGATCGATGGTCTCGCACAGCTCGTCGAGCATGATGGTGGGGGTGCCACCACCGATGTAAACGCTGTCGAAGTCGTAGCCGAGGTCCTTGAGCATGCGCATCTCCTTGCGCATATTCTCGAAGTAAGGCTTCGCACGATCCTCGCGGAACGGGAAACGATTGAACGAGCAATACGGGCACAGACGCTCACAGAACGGAACGTGCATGTACAGCATGTAAGGCTTTCCGGGCACGGGCGCCGGCATCATGGACTCATCGCACGGCTTGAGCTTCAAGTAGCTCTTC
>JAFYTB010000067.1 GCA_017559045.1 Eggerthellaceae bacterium
TCTCCCGGCATGTGGGCATAGTTCACCCAAAGCTTTCGAAATTATACCGATTGAGTTGAATAGTTGCTACAGTCCAATAGTCTTTTCCGACCATCGGTGCATCTGCTTTGGTCGCGAGCGGAAGGCGTGCGGTAAGCGTGCAATAGAAGCGCGGCTTGCTAACGCGGACGCCGCATGCAGTGGCGACAACGCACAGCCGACGTGCTCCACGCAACAACGAACACACCGCGAACATCGTGAAGCCAAAATAACAAACGAGCGACGCATGGGCGTCGCTCGTCAAGTTTTCTAGATCTCGAATGAGAGGCCGTCGGCAGCGGCACGGACGCGGCCGCCGTACTGCTCAAGGTAAGCCTCGAGTTCAGCAACGGTGATAGGCTCGTCATAGTGCATGCACATATGAGTGAGGTAGATGGTCTTAGCGTCGAGAGCGAGACCCTCCTCGATGCACTCCTGGATGCTGTGGTGATCGTTGGGGCTCCAGTTGCGCTTCCAGAAGGTGGCGTCCATAGCGAGGATGTCGCAGCCACGCACGCGTTCAGCCGTCTCGGGCGGCAGCTTCGCCGTATCGGAAGCGTAGAACATGCGCGTCTCGGGAGTTTCGATGAGGTAGCCGTAGGTGCCGGGCGCATGCGTGACGGGAAGCGCGGTGTAGTGGACGCCGTCGAACTCGTGGGTGTCGAAGGGTTCGAGCGCATGCATGTCGAGGCAGTAGTCCATGTAGTGGAACTCGGCGAGGATGCCCTGCAGGGCGATCACGCTGCCGTAGGTGGGCATCGGGCGCTTCTGTACGAGCTGGACGAGGTACTCGTACTCGCCCAGGCCGCCGATGTGGTCGAAATGCGCATGCGTGAAAAGGATCTCGTCGACGGTGCGGATGCCTTCGCGCAGCAGCTGATGGCGAGCGTCGGGCGGCGTATCGATGATGAGCGTTTTCTCGCCGCGCACCATGACGCCGCAGTCGCCGCGGCGGCAAGCAGGGTTCTCGCGAGCTTCCGTGCAAGCCGGACAATCGCAGAAGAAGGACGGCACGCCGCAACCTGCTGCGGTGCCCATGAACGTGAAGGTATGTTTCTTCATATCGAACCCCTTTTTGTGTCACTTAAGGGACGGTGTGACAAATTAGCTCGTAGCTAGTGTCACATTTGACAAATCAGCTCGTAGCCAGTGTCACATTTTAGGACAATCGGCACAAGCAAGCCGTCAACACCCAATACCCCGATATTATATTCCTCGAGGCGATCAGGGGGAGATCCCGAGGCCCGACGAAACCAAGTTGAGAAAAGGACGCTCTCGTGCTCAATATAGGCTGCCATCTCTCAGTGGCAAAAGGATTCGCCAACATGGCCCGCGAAGCTGCATCGATAGATGCCAGCACTTTCCAATTCTTCACCCGAAACCCACGCGGCGGCAAGGCGAAAGCGCTCGACCCCGATGACCTGAATGAGTTTCATCGCCTAGCAGACGAGTTCGGCATTCACGGCGTCCTCGCCCATGCGCCCTACACCTTCAACCCCGCATCACCCGTCGAAAAGACCGCCGAGTTTGCCCGAACAGCGCTCGCCGAAGACCTTGAGCGAATGGAGAAGACACCAGGGCAGATGTACAACATGCATCCTGGAAGCGCAGTGGGGCAATCGCCGGAGGAAGCCATAGACCGCATTGCCGTCACTTTGAATGAAGTGCTCCGCCCGAATCATTCCACCACGTTTCTCCTGGAGACAATGGCAGGAAAGGGAACCGAGATAGGCAAAACTTTCGAAGAGTTGGCGCGAATCATCGACCGGGTCGAGCTAAGCGACAAGATCGGAGTCTGCATGGACACCTGCCACGTTTGGGACGCCGGCTACGATATCGTAGGCGATCTCGACGAAGTCCTTGCGGAATTCGACCGAGTGATAGGGTTGACCCGACTTCGGGCCATCCACCTCAACGACTCGAAAAACCCTTGCGGGTCAAGGAAGGACCGGCACGCTCCGATCGGCGAGGGACACATTGGGCTCGAAGCCCTTCTCGCCGTGACCCGCCATCCCGCCCTGTCCCATCTCCCCTTCTACCTGGAGACGCCTCACGACACGCTGGCTAGGTATGCTAACGAGATAACACTCCTGCGAAATGCATAAATGCGACAAATTAGCTCGTGCGACAAATTAGCTCGGGTGACAAATCAGCTCGGGTGACAAATCAGCTCGTAGCTGCTGTCACATAAATCGGCATCTCAAGAAGCACCGCATTCGCTAGCGCCGAGACTGGCGCCGAACCAACCGCGCCATGACCAGTGTCACTGCGATTAGCACGCTCCGCTCACGAAAGCGCGCTCCAAAACAGGGTTACACCACTGATGAAGCGACGACGCGTGAACGAAATTCTGACGTCTTGAAGCTCCCTCGAAGACGACTCCTTCCGTCATTTTCCTGAAAAAAATGACGATTCTAAATTAGCTACGGGAAGACTCCCAGGCATCAAAATTGCAAGATTAACTTGCTAGACTGCACAGACCAAAATCGTCTACGAGGGAGGACTCCCGTATGTCAGCGAGGTCTCGAAGCAGCATCGATATCTACCATGTTTTCGCCCGAGGAGCGGGCCGCCAAATCATCTTTGAAGATAACGACGACCGAAAGATCTTTCTGGGTCTTCTCGAAAAGACCGCTCGGCAGCATGCCGTCGAAATCCATGCGTGGTGCCTCATGGACAACCACTACCACCTGCTCCTGCACGCGCCGATAACCCACATTTCGAAGCTCGTCCAAAAGACCAATGCTGGCTATGCCTCTCATTTCAACAGCAAGCACGATCGTGTTGGACATCTGTTTCAGGACCGCTTCAAAAGCGAGCCCATAAACGACGAAACCCACTTCCTGGCCGCCATGAGATACATCCACGAAAATCCCGTCAAGGCAGGAATCTGCCCTGCTCAAGACTATCGATGGAGCAGCTATTCGGAATACGCCGGACTGTCACCCGCTACGGGGCTCTGCCAAACTGACCTGGCGTTGAATATGATCGGCGGCATTAACGCCTTCGAAGCCTTCCACCGAGAAGAACTCGACAGACGCGAAAACTTCCTCGATGTCGACTCGCCGAACACCCGGCAGAGAAGATCGCCAGAAGCGCTGGTCAGACACGCAAACAGCGTCATCCCCGAAGTTCGAGTAGGCGACGTCGGGTCTCTCCCCAAGAAAAGCCGCAACGAAATACTTCGTCGCCTAAAAACCGCAGGGCTCTCCGTTAGGGAAATAGAACGCCTAACGGGGATAGGCCGCGGAATCATTCAGCGCATCTAAAAATGTGACAGTAGCTACGAGCTGATTTGTCACACGAGCTAATTTGTCACATCCAGCCGACTCGGCAGAACCCGACAAAAAAACTCCCCGCCGGCTGTCTAGCCAACGGGGAGCAAAAATGTGACAGTAGCTACGAGCTAAAGTGACACATTAGCCGCGGATCTCGGCGCCAGTGGCGGCAGAAACCTTCTGCACCAGGCGAGCGTGGGTCTTCTCGACCTCCTCGCTGGTGAGGGTGCGGTCGGCAGCGCGATACGTAAGAGCGTATGCCATGGACTTCTTGCCCACGCCAACACGAGCCTCGTCGCGATACACGTCGAACAGCTGGACATCCTCGAGCAGCTTGCCGCCGGCAGACTTCATGCACTGGATCAGCTTCTCGTGGGTCACGTCCTCGGCAACCACGAATGCAGCGTCAACGGAAACAGCCGGGAAGGTCGGCACGTCCACGTAGGGGCGAGAAGCCTGGCTCGACTTCACGATTGCGGCCATGTCGAGCTCGAAGGCAACCACAGGAGCCGTAGCGTCGAATGCGTCGACAGCGAGCGGATGAATCTCGCCCACCCAGCCGATGACGGTGCCGCCAGCGAGCATCTCGGCTGCACGGCCAGGCTGCAGATGCGGAGCCTCCTCAGCGGAAAGCGCCTTGAAACGCAGCTTCGGCAGAGCCAGCTCACGAGCGAGGCTCTCGAGCACGCCCTTGCCGTCGAAGAAGTCGAACGGCACGCTTGCCTGGTTCCAAGCAACGTCGTTCATAGCGCCAGCCATGACGGCAGCAACCTTACGGCGCTCCTTCGGCTTCTTGCGACCCTCAGCGGTGCTGAAGACCATGCCCATTTCGTAGAGCTGGACGTTCTTCACGCCACGGCTCTGGTTGTAAGCGACGCTGCGCAGCAGACCGGGGATGATGCTCTGACGCATGACAGACTGGTCAGCGTTAAGCGGGTTCATCAGCTCGACGGGCAGACCAAGCGCGGAAGCATCCATGCGCAGGCGCTCGATGTCGCTCGGCTCGGCGAAGGAGTAGGTCATGGTCTCGTTAAGACCACAGGCACGCAGGGTTGCGTTCACCTTGTCGGCAACGAGCTCTTCCTCGGAGCGCACGCCCACGCGGCCACGGCCACCGGGAAGCGTCGGCGGAATGCGGTCCATACCCCAAAGGCGCAGAACCTCTTCGTACAGATCGATCTCGCGCTCGAGGTCGGGACGGAAGGTGGGAGCGGTCACAGCGAGCACGCCCTCTTCAGCACCCTCAGCCACAACGCAGCCAAGGCGCTCAAGCACGTCAACGATGAAGTCGCGCGGAATGTCGGCGCCCATCATTGCGCAGAAGCGCGGCACGCGGAAGGAAAGCTCGACCGGCTCGGTCTTGCGCTCGTACACGTCGACCACGCCGGGGCGAACTGTACCGCCAGCAACCTCAGCCATGAGAGCTGCAGCAGCCTGGGAGATGACGTCGATGGGGTTGTCGTCGACGCTACGCTCGTAACGCATAGAGCTCTCGGAAATGAGGCCCAGGTTACGGCTCGTACGAGAAGTGTGCGCACGGCTGAACGTAGCAGCCTCGAGCAGAATGGTCACCGTGTCGTCCTGGACCTCGGTCTCGAGACCACCCATGACGCCAGCGAGAGCCACAGCGCGCTCGGGCGTTGCGATGACGGTCATGTCGGAGGAAAGCACGCGATCCTCGCCGTCAAGCGTGGTGAAAGCCTCGCCGTCGGCAGCGGGGCGCACGATGACGTGAGCCTTGCCATCAGCGGAAGCGAGACGATCGAAGTCAAACGCATGCAGCGGCTGACCGAACAGGAACATGATGTAGTTCGTCACGTCGACGATGTTGTTGATGGAACGGCAGCCAGCA
>JAFYTB010000068.1 GCA_017559045.1 Eggerthellaceae bacterium
ACATTTTCGCGAAAATGTGACAGTAGCTACGAGCCCATCTGTCACCCAACCCCGCCCCCAAGCGGCACACCCGCCGTCGTATCCAAAGAAAAAGCCCTTGGCGACGCCAAGGGCTTTCTGTAGTAAAAGAGGCGAGTGAGCCGATAAGCCGGGTTCTGTCGTTGGACGGCCATTTATCTCGAATGCACGTCACCGCGCATCTCCAGCGCGCAACCCGAACGCACGGAAGGGCGGCCGTATCGCGTTCCTATTTGCGTTTGCTCCAGATGGGGTTTACCAAGCTACGCCGTTGCCGACGCACTGGTGCGCTCTTACCGCACCGTTTCAGCTTTTCTCCTGCGATGCAAGCATCGACAGGGGAGTTTTCTTTTCTGTGGCACTATCCGTCGGGTCGCCCCGCCCAGCTGTTAGCTGGCATCTTGCCCTTGGGAGCCCGGACTTTCCTCACGCGCCACAAGGACGCGCGCGACCGTCTGGCCCACTCGCGTGTGGTATTCTAGCAAACCATCAAACGTTCACCTGCGAAAGAAGGCGAAAAAACCATGTCTTGTTGTGCGCTTGTCGGCGCATCCGACTTCAATTCCGAACACTTCATGGAGCTCGACGCCCAGGGTCAGTTCGACTACGTCATTGCGGTCGATGGCGGTTTCGCCCATCTCGAGTCTATTGGTCGAAAGGCCGATATGGCGCTTGGAGACTTCGATTCGCTTGGTTATACGCCCAAGGGAATTCGCATGGCTAAGTTTTCGTCCAAGAAGGATAAGAGCGACATGGAGCTTGCTCTTGATCGTGCGAAAGCTCAGCGTTTTGACGTGGTGTACGTTTACGGAGCTCTTGGCGGTCGTCTTGACCACACCATGGCTAATCTTCAGCTTATGGCAAAGTTCTGCGAGCAGGGCATGTACGTCAACGCCGTCGGAATGAACGAGCTGGTGATGTACGTGACCGGCCCCGATATGCTTGAGCTTCCGGCTTACGACGACGGAACGGTGTCTGTTTTCTCGCTTTCCGATCAGTCGACGGGTGTATTTGAGCGCGGCCTTCTTTACGAGCTCGATGACGCTGTGATTACGAATCGAACCTCGCTCGGCTTGTCGAATGAGTTTGTGGGCGAGCCGTCGGTTGTCGGCGTTGAATCGGGAACGCTTGCCGTTATGGTGGCGCTTTCCTAACGGGAAGTGCGTATACTCGACCTGCGTTAATTTCATATTTGGGGAGCTTGCGAAGCTATGAGCGCGGCAGGCTGAGAGGAGGCGCGTAACGCCTCGACCCGTCGAACCTGTTTGGATAATGCCAGCGAAGGGAGACTTGCTATGAGGCCATTTGCCTTGAGATCCGCCATTCAGAATGTGCGCGACTCAGAACCACTCATCCACTGCATCACCAATTACGTCACCGTCAATGATTGCGCAAATGCGCTCTTGGCCTGCGGGGCGAGCCCGATCATGACCGATGAGCCAAAGGATGTTGAAGATATCGCTTCTATCTGCAGTGGCTTGGTCATCAATATCGGAACACTCAACGAGCGAAGCATTGAGGCCATGCGTCTCGCGGGGGCTCGATTTGCCCAGCTCGGACGTCCCATCGTTCTCGACCCTGTTGGAGCTGGTGCTTCCCGTTTGCGTACGGAAACCGCATGCACCTTGCTCGACACCTTGCCCGTGTCCGTCATCCGCGGAAATATGTCCGAAATCAAGGCCCTCGTTGGCGCAAGTGCGGCAACGCGTGGCGTTGACGTTAATCCCGACGATGTTACTACTGAGGAAAACCTCGCGCAGAACGCCGAGTTTGCGCGAAGCCTAGCTGCCAAGACAGGCGCCGTTGTTGTTATCACGGGCGCCATCGACATCGTTGCCGATTCCGCGACTGCTTATGCGGTTCGAAACGGATCTCCCCTCATGGGAAAGATGACGGGAGCGGGCTGTGTCCTCACGTGCCTGGTTGCCGCTTTCGTTGCGGCGAATCCTGATGCTCCGCTTGAGGCTGCGCTTGCGGCGGTTGTTTGCGAGGGCCTCGCTGGTCAGATTGCGGCCAATCGCATGAGCGACTCTGATGGAAACGCTAGCTTTAGAACCTATCTTATCGATGCTATTTTCAGGCTTGATGGCGATGCTCTCGAAGCGGGAGCCCTCGTCTCTCGAGTTGATTAGCGGTTTGCGTGCTGCGGGGGATCTGGGGCTCGCGTTAGCCCGCATGCTGCTGGGCTGGGTTCGGCTTCGGTTTGCGCGTTGCGAGGATCGGCCCTGGGCCCTTCCGCACCTAGGACACGAGCGGTTTAGCTCGAAGAGGAGAGAACATGACTTTCGACGAAGCGGCCTTGAGGGAATCAATGGCGCTTTATGCCGTGACCGATTCGGCGTGGTTGGCGGGTCGGTCCCTTGCGGAGTGCGTGACCAGCGCTTTGCGAGGTGGTGCGACGTTCGTCCAGCTGCGCGAGAAGGGCGCCTCGACGTCCGAGCTTGCTGCTCTTGCGAACGAGCTTATCCCGGTTTGCAGGGAATACGGAGTTCCCTTCGTGATAAACGATGACGTAGAGGCCGCGCTCCTTTCCGGAGCTGATGGCGTTCATGTCGGCCAGTCCGACATGGCGTGCGGTCGTGCTCGACTTGCTTTGGGTCCCGATGCCATTGTGGGTGTGTCGGTGCAGACCGTCGCTCAAGCGCTTGAAGCCCAGAGGGAAGGGGCGAGTTACCTCGGGGTTGGGGCCATGGTGGGAACGCCCACGAAATCCGATGCGGTGATCGTCTCGTTTGATGAGCTGCATGCCATCTGCGAAGCCGTTTCCATTCCCGTTGTCGCCATCGGAGGTTTGAATTCCCGAACCATTCCGGACCTTTCTGGTGCGGGGGTTGACGGAGCGGCAGTTGTGTCCGCGATTTTTGCAGCAGAGGATATCGAATTGGCAGCGCGAGAGCTGCTCGACGTTGTGAGGGAGGTTATCTAATGAGATCCGTTTTGACTATAGCGGGCTCCGATTCGAGTGGTGGAGCAGGCATTCAAGCTGACATCAAAACGATAGCGGCGCATCGCCTGTTCGCCCAGAGTGCCATAACGGCGCTTACTGCGCAGAACACTACGGGTGTGTATGGAGTTGTCGATGTGCCGGCTGACTTCGTTGCGCAGCAGATCGATGTGGTTTTCGATGACATTCGTCCCGATGCGGTGAAGATCGGCATGGTCTCCTCGTCTGAGATTATCGAGGCGATTGCTTCTGCACTGACGAAGAATGGAGCGACTTCCATCGTGGTCGATCCCGTCATGGTTGCCACGAGTGGTTCCAGCCTCATTGCCGATGATGCGCTTGCGGCTTTGCGCGGTCGTTTACTGCCGCTCGCTACGGTGATTACCCCCAACATTCCCGAAGCCGAGAAGCTGTGCGGCTTCTCCATTTCCAGCGAGAGCGATATGGAAGAGGCTTCGGATCGTATCTTCGAATCTATCGAGGCCATTGATTCATCTTGCACTGCGGCGGTTTTGGTGAAGGGCGGCCACGGCGTGGGCGATCCCGAGGGCTCGGATGATCTGCTGCGTCTTCCCGGGGGAGAGAAGGTCTGGCTTCGCGGCCGTCGTCTTGAGAATCCGAACACGCATGGAACTGGCTGCAGCCTGTCTTCGGCTATTGCATGCGGCTTGGCTCGCGGTCTTTCCGTTGAGCAGGCCGTCAAGGAAGCCAAGGAGTATGTGGCTGGTGCTATCGCCGCCAATCTCGACCTTGGGCGAGGAAGGGGTCCGCTTGACCACATGTGGGCTTTCTCGCAGGGTGGTACAATCGGGGAGTAGAAAGCTGCGTTACGTTTCGCGGTTTTCGTTTTGAAAGGCTTTGGTTCGTGCGCGGATGCGGTGAGCTCGAGCCAGGAGAAAGGTTTCAGCCCGCTTGCGCATGCTGCGGGTGTTGGCCAGACGAAAGGTGTCAGCCCGCCTGTGCATGCTGCGGGTATTGACCGGAGAGGAAGATGCTATGAGCGCACCTATTTTGTATTACTGGGCACCTTGTGCAACCTGCTCGGTCGTGGTGAATTATGCGAATGACCACGGTATCGAGCTTGATAAGCGCGATGTTGAGCTCGAGGCGCCTTATATGGAGCTTCTTGCGCTTGGCGGAGATGCCAACCTGATTCCGTATCTGTATGCAAATGAGCAGCTCATTCAGGGTAACGATGCGGTCATCGCGTACCTCGAGGCAAATTATCTCTAAATTTTCGAAAATTACCCCTTGACGGAAGGGTTTGTCTTCCGTAATATATCCACTTGCGCTTGCGGCTTTCGCTTTGAGAGACGCAACTGAGGGAATGATTGGGCTGTCGTCTAATGGTAGGACAGCGGATTCTGGTTCCGTATGTGAGGGTTCGACTCCTTCCAGCCCAGCCAAAAATTTTGGAAATTCCCACTAGACACAGTCAGCTAGTTAAGCTAAACTAGCCAAGCGCTAAAACGTGGCTCCGTCGTCTAGCGGTTTAGGACGCCGCCCTCTCAAGGCGGAGGTCGAGGGTTCGAATCCCTTCGGAGCTACCATGAACTTCCAGCGAGGCCGAAAGGCCTCGCTTTTTGTTTCGTGCATCCTTGCCTCTGCGTAAAACACGAAACTCAACAACCCGGGCTATACTCGGATTATTTGTTCTCTAAGCCAGATTTTTTATAGTTGACCTCAGGCGAGATTAATGTATACTAGCAAAGCGTTAAAACGTGGCTCCGTCGTCTAGCGGTTTAGGACGCCGCCCTCTCAAGGCGGAGGTCGAGGGTTCGAATCCCTTCGGAGCTACCATG
>JAFYTB010000069.1 GCA_017559045.1 Eggerthellaceae bacterium
CTTCGATCCCTCGCTACCTGCAGCAGGAATGGTAAGCACGACGGCGATAGGCAGAGTCACGGGATTCGGGCGCTTCGTCTCGAACAGCTCCCACACATCCTCGTCAATGCATGCGCCATTGGCGATCGCCTTCGCGGAGTCAATCACCGAGCCGCCGCCGACAGCGAGTATCCAGTCGACACCCTCGGCCTTCGCCAGAGCGACGCCCTCGCGTACCAGCTCAATCTCCGGATTCGGACGAACGCCGCCAAGCTCAACGCAACTCACGCCCGCCTGCTCAAGGGATGCGCGAATACGCGCGAGCAGACCGCTGCGCTCGGCACTCTGACCGCCATAGTGCATCAGCACGCGCTTCACACCAGCCTCAGCCAGCTTCTCTCCCACGCGTTCTTCAACACCACGGCCAAAGACGAAACGCGTCGGCGACATAAATTCAAAGTTCTCCATCAGGCGATCTCCTCAAATCGGATGCGATACTTCAAAGGCCGCAAGCGTAATCGCCTGCGGCCTTTGGAACTAGTTCATTCTACAAACCCACTGCTTACAGACCGAGTGCGTTCTTCACCATGGTCTTGCAGAGCTCGTTGTAGGAAATACCCACTGCACGTGCTGCGTCGGGAAGCAGAGACGTCGGGGTCATGCCAGGCAGCGTGTTGGTCTCAAGCACCCAGAAGTCACCGCTCTCCTCGACGATGAAGTCAGTACGGGAAACGCCACGGCAGCCAAGAGCGTGGTGAGCGCGAATAGCCGTCTGCTGCATACGAGCTGCAAGCTCCTCTTCGAGCTCGGCGGGGCACACGTGCTTCGAGCCACCCGGAGCGTACTTGGACTCATAGTCGTAGAAGGTGTTCTTCTGCGGAATGATCTCGATAACCGGGAAGGCCTGGACCTCGTCGTTACCAAAGATGGCGATGGTGAACTCACGACCAGCCACGAACTTCTCAACGACAACCGTGTCGTCATGCTCGAATGCGCTTGCAATGCCGGGTGCGATCTCCTCAGCGGTTTCGGCCATGTAGATGCCGATGGTGCTACCCTCGTTTGCTGCCTTGATAACCACGTGCTCGCCCATTGCAGCAACGATAGCCTCAACGTCAACCTCGTCGCCCTTGACCAGCGTGATGGAAGGAGGCGTGGGAACGCCTGCGGTGGTGTAGGTATCCTTTGCCTTGGACTTGTTCATGGCAAGTGCGCTGGCCAGAACGCCAGAACCCGTATAGGGCAGACCGATGAGCTCGAGGAAGCCCTGCAGAACGCCGTCCTCGCCATAACGACCATGCGTTACCAGGAAGGCAACGTCAAAACCGCCGTCAACCAAAGTCTTCAGATCGTCGGAAGAAGCAGGATCAAGCATGGTCACCTGGAAGCCCTCAGCCTCAAGTGCGCCGAAGACGCCCTTTCCAGAAGTCAGAGAAACCTCACGCTCGCCGCTTCGACCGCCGGCAAGCAGTGCAACACGATATTCACTCGGATTGAAATCCATCGGTACATCCCCTCATGTACGAGCGCGCATGCGCGCTGGGTTAAAACGCTGAGGTCATTATACGAAAAAAGAGAGGGCTCGATTACGCAATCCACTCCGGTGCGTAGCGACCAACCCAATGAGCCAGAGCTCGATCAGTGACCAACGTAGCGGCCGCAATCACCATGCAGCACACCACGTACAAAATCAGGCAGCAGAAGAATGCCAGCAGACCGAAGATCATAAAGGCAACGTCACCGAAGAACATGAACGGAAGAGCCGCGCCCATGCTGAGAACCGTGCCGACGCCGAGGATGACGGCCACCATGACGCACGAAACGACAATCGGCACCAGCGAAGCCGCCAGGAAGGACATCGGATTGCGATTAACGGCTGCCCAGATTTCACCAAGTTTGAAGCCTTCGCCAAGACGCTGCTTAATGCCCACGCGAACGCAGCAGAGATACGCGAAGGCCATCAGACCGGCGCTCAGAGCCACGCCAGCAAGGCCACCGATAATGGGAATAAAGCCCAAAACGCCAGCACACAGGGTTCCCACGATGGAGAACACAATCGTGATCAAGAACGAATAAAAGCCCATTTCGAAGTTTGCGCTGGTGAAAATGCGCTGAGGCATGACGGTCTTGCCGCCAAAAGGAACCTCACGCGCCCAATTAAGAGCATAGCCAAGGGCGAAGAAGCTCAAGATCGGCACGCACTGGATGACTCCCAGCAGTGCCGTGCGCGAGAACCAACCGGGCGAATTCTTCACATCCTGCCAAGCGGCGGCGATGCAACCCTGCGCATAAACCGGCTCCTGGGGTGCGGTCTGCGACGCAGCGTAAGACGCAGGCTGAGGCTCGGGCTGCGGATCAGGCTGATACTCGTACTGCGGATTTGCGTCAAAGGGCTGCTGCGGCTGCGCATTGAAGACAGGCTCGCCCTCCACATCGGAAGACGGCTGCTGCGGCTGCGCGATAAGAACCAACGTCTCCTCCGACTCAGCAATCGGCTGCTGCGGCTCCATCGCAGGAGCAACCTCCACAGGAGCGACCTCCTGCTCGTGCATCTGCTCTTGCAGAAGAGCAGCTCCGCATTCCGTGCAGAACTTCGCGTTGTCGGGAACAACAGAAGAACAAGACTGACACTGCATAGTTGACCTCCTCGGGTCGCATGCCGCTTAGGCGGCTATTCGTAGCTCCCCTCCATTTTACACGCTCGACCCCTCTGACAGAGAAACGTAGCTAACGGGTCACACAGATAGCAAAGTGGGCGAGCATTGCGGAGCCGCACAAAACAAGAAAGCGGGGCTGCGAACCAAATCGCAACCCCGCTCAATAGCGAAAATCAAATATCCGAAGTGTTGAAACTACTTCGCGACGATGTTCACGAGACGGCCGGCAACGTAGACGACCTTCTTCACATCCTGACCCTCGATGGCCTGAGCCACAGCAGCAAGACCAGCAGCCTTGATGTCATCCTCAGCAGCGTCGGCAGCCACGGTGATCTTGGCCTTCACCTTGCCGTTGACCTGAACAGCCAGCTCGATCTCGTCGGCCTTAGCCTGCTCGGGATCGAAGGCCGGCCATGCCTGCTGATGCACGGAACCCTCATGGCCAAGCACTGCCTGCCACAGCTCATCCGCGAAGTGCGGAGCGATGGGAGCCAGCAGCTTAACCAGAGTGTCGGCAACATCAGCGCAGATGGGGCCGCAGAACTCGCAGTTCTCGCGCTTCTCAGCGGGTGCCTTGCGCAGGAATGCGCCTGCAGCGTTGGAAAGCTCCATGATGGCAGCAAGAGCCGTGTTGAAGTTATTGCGCTCGATGTCGGCAGTCACCTTGCCAACAACGCGATGACGCTCGCGGTTCAGCAGCTTAGCAGCAGCCTGAATCTCTTCCTTGGAAGCGCCCGGCTCGAACAGCGTATCCTCGCCAGCAACGCAAGCCAGATCATTCACCTGACGCCACACGCGATTCAGGAACTTGTACATACCAGCAAGGCCGTCCTCGTTCCACAGCTTCTCCTTGTCCGGAGGGCCCATGAACAGCATGGCGGTACGCACTGCGTCGGCGCCGTACTCAGCGATCATCTCCTCGGGAGAAACGACGTTGCCCTTGCTCTTGCTCATGACCTCGCCCTTGCTGTCGAGAACCATGCCCTGGCACAGCAGGTTGGTGAAGGGCTCGTCGAAGTCGAGCATACCGCAGTCACGCAGAACCTTCGTGAAGAAGCGGCTGTACAGCAGGTGCAGAATAGCGTGCTCGATGCCGCCAATGTACTGATCGACGGGCATCCAGCGATTTGCCTTAGCGGGATCGAAGGGCGCCTGATCGTTGTGCGGATCGGTATAGCGCATGTAATACCAGCTGCTGCAGGTGAAGGTGTCCATGGTGTCAGTCTCACGACGAGCAGCCTTGCCGCACTTCGGGCAAGTGCAAGCAGCGAAGCCCTCATGCGTAGCAAGCGTCTCGCCAGCAGCCAGATCGATATCCTCGGGCAGACGAACCGGCAGGTCCTCCTCGGGAACCGGCACGACGCCGCACTCGGGGCAGTGAATTGCCGGGATGGGGTTGCCCCAATAACGCTGGCGGCTGATCAGCCAGTCGCGCAGACGGAACTCAACCTTACGATGACCGCGACCAGCAGCCTCGAGGTCGGCGACGATAGCTGCCTCACCCTCGGAATGCTTGCCGCCCATAAGACCGGTGTACTTGCCGGACTGCACGAGGCGACCCTCGGCAACCATAGCCTCAGTCCAGTCGACGGAAACAACGACACGGCCCTGCTCATCCTTGAGCTGCTCGTACAGCGGATCGTCCTCGCCCATGATGATGGGGACGATGGGCAGGTCGTACTTCTTGGCGAACTCGAAGTCACGCTGGTCGCCGCAGGGAACAGCCATGACTGCACCAGTGCCGTAGTCGGCGACGATGTAGTCGGCAACCCACACGGGCACCTTCTCGTTGTTGATGGGGTTCACCACGTAGCGACCCGTGAATGCGCCGTGCTTTTCCTTTGCACCCTGAGCGCGCTCAACGGCGGTGATCTTCTTTGCGTCCTCGATAACCTTGAGAACGTCGGCCTCGTACTCAGTGCCCTCAACCAGGCTGCGGAGAATGGTGCTCTCCGGAGCGAGCAGGAAGAAGCTGCAGCCGAACAGCGTATCGGCGCGCGTGGTAAAGACGGTCAGCAGATCGTCAGCAGTCGGCTCAGCCGGGACATTGCCCTCTGCGTCGCACAGCGTAAAGGTGACTTCAGCACCCTCGGAACGGCCGATCCAGTTTGCCTGCTGCTGCTTCACGCGCTCGGGCCAACCCTCGAGCTTGTCGAGGTCGTCGAGGAGCTCCTGAGCGTAATCGGTAATCTTGAAGTACCACTGGGTGAGGTCGCGCTTCTCGACATCGCTGTGGCAACGCCAGCACTGGCCGTCGATAACCTGCTCGTTTGCCAGAACGGTTGCGCAGTCGGGGCACCAGTTAACGGGGCTGTTGCGACGCTCGACGAGGCCGCGCTCCCAGAACTTCAGGAAGATGTACTGGCCCCAGTGATAGTACTCGGGGTCGCAAGCGACAACCGTACGATCCCAGTCATAGCTGAAGCCCATGCGCTTGAAGCTGGCCTTCTGGGTCTCGATGTTCTCGTACGTCCACTTTGCGGGATGGCTATTGCGCTTAATAGCAGCGTTCTCGGCCGGCAGGCCAAATGCGTCCCAACCCATGGGGTGCAGAACGTCAAAGCCCTGCATACGATTGAAACGAGCAACGACGTCACCGTAGGTGTAGTTGCTTACATGGCCCATGTGGATGTCGCCCGACGGATACGGGAACATCTCGAGCACGTACTTCTTCGGCTTGCTAGCATCCTCGCGGACGGAGTCAATTCCATCGGCAGCCCACTTCGCCTGCAGGCGAGGCTCGATGTCATGGGGGTTATATGCTTTCATAATCGCTCCCTCGGGCAGATAAATGCGTATTTTCACGTAACTTCGCATTATAGCCCCACTTCACAAAGATATGCGATAGAAGGAGCCGAGGGTGTGCCGCTTCAGGGACGTGTGACGGATGAGGGACGGAGATGGGTGACGGGTGGGCTCGTAGCTACTGTCACATTTTCACGAAAATGTGAC
>JAFYTB010000070.1 GCA_017559045.1 Eggerthellaceae bacterium
GAAGTCGAGCGGATCGCGCTTACGATCCTCGAGGCCCTGGCCGTCAGCACGCAGCTGGCGGTGACCGCCTTCCATCTCGTCGATGTTGCGACCGGACAGCTGACCATATGCATCGTAGGAACGAACGGCAAAGTACACATCGCCGTCAACAGCGTAAGCATGGCCGCCATCGATGAGCTCCTGAATGAGCTCCTGCATCGATGCGATCTCCTCGGTAGCCTTCGGGCGGATATCGGGATCCTTCACGCCAGCAGCATGCATATCGTCGATGAAGCGATTGGTGTACTCGGAGGCAACCTCTGCAGCGGTGCGGCCTTCCTCGTTTGCACGCTTGATGATCTTGTCGTCAACGTCGGTAACGTTCTGAACGAAGGTCACCTCGTAGCCACGCCACGTGAGGTAGCGGCGAATGGTGTCGAAGCTGATGAAGGTGCGGGCGTTGCCGATGTGGATTCGGTTGTAGACCGTGGGACCACAGACATACATGCCGACCTTGCCCTCGTTCAGCGGAACGAAATCAACCTTGCGGCGCAGTTTGGTGTCGTAAAGCTTGATCATGTTTCTCTCCATTTCATCGCCCCGCATGCGTGCGGGGCGAAATAGCGTTCACCTGGTAAGAATAACGTATCGCGGCGCGGATTACGTCGACGGCGATGCGAGCCGAGAAGACAAAACGGCCGCGTTAGCGATCTTCAATGTCAGCAGATTCATCGCCCGTCGGAGCAACGAGGCGCTCAAGCTCCTTGATGCGCTTCTCAAGCTGCTCGATACGATCGGCATCGTGAAGAATGCGCTCCTCGATCGGGTTGGGTAGGTTTTCCTTGCGGTTTGCCTTGTCCGCCTGCTCGTCGCGTACGCGCATGCCGTCGCGAACCACGATGGTTCCCGGAATGCCGACGACCGTGCAATTCGGAGGAACGTCCTTAACCACGACAGCGCCGCCGCCGATCTTGGAGTTGTCGCCAATGTAGATATTGCCGAGAACGGCAGCGCCCACGCCAACCGTAACGTTGTTGCCCAGCGTAGGATGACGCTTGCCCACCTCGTTGCCAGTACCGCCAAGCGTTACGCACTGATAGATGGTGCAATCGTCTCCAATGATGGTAGTCTCGCCGATAATGACGCCCATAGCATGGTCAATGAAGAAGCGGCGGCCGATCTGAGCGCCGGGGTGAATTTCAACGCCCGTCATGAAGCGCGTGAACTGGGACGATATACGAGCAAGGCGTTTGAGACCTTTGTTCCAAAGCCAATGCTCGACCACATGCGACCAACGTGCATGCAGTCCAGGATAGGTGAGCCAAATAATGAAGGAGCCCTGTGCGGCAGGGTCGCGATCCTTAACCGCCTGGATGTCTTCCTTGATGATGGAGAAAATATTCATAGCGAAATCCCGTTCGTCGATGTAGGTGCATATCAGCTGAAAGATGCCGCCGAAAACGATCCGGTGCAGCATAAGCCGAACATCAAACGGGAATGCACTGCACCTGCCGCATCTGGCGACAAGACATCGCGCCGCGAAAATCGCGGCATCAATTCGTTCCGACAGCCATACGGCAGGCGGAACCTACATACATCGACAGAGAATGCAGGTTGCAGTCGCAGAAATGCCCTCTTCGCGGCCCTCAAAACCAAGCCACTCGGTGGTGGTGGCCTTAACGCCCACGTTTTCTACGGGGATGCCCATAGCCGCAGCAAGGTTAGCACGCATGGCGTCGCGGTGCGGCGAAAGCTTCGGAGCCTGAGCGGCAATTACGCTATCGACATCGATGATCTCGAAGCCGAGCTCACGCACATGATTAGCCACAGCAGCCAGCAGCTTAAGCGAATCAGCGCCCTTGTAGGCAGGGTCAGTATCAGGGAAAAGCTTGCCGATATCACCGGCACGCGCTGCACCCAGCAGCGCGTCGGAAATGGCATGAGCCAAAACGTCGGCATCGGAATGACCGAGCAGGCCACGCGTATGGGGAATATCGACACCGCCCAAGATGAGCTTGCGTCCCTCGGCAAATGCGTGAACGTCATAACCCAAACCCGTGCGCAGGCCGCGCAACTGCATGCTATCCACGATCGCCTCCACGCTTGTGGCGGACAGCGGATGCCAGCACTTCGTAGTCCTCGGGAACGGTGAGCTTGATGTTGTCACGCTTGCCCTCGACCATGACGATCTTGCCGCCAAGACGCTCGATCAGCGAAGCGTCATCAGTGCCGACGAAACCATCGGAAAGCGCGCTTGCATGAGCGCGACGATAAATGCCCGTACGGAAAATCTGCGGGGTCTGTGCGTTCCAGAACACGCTGCGATCGGGAGTGCCCATGATCACGCCATCTTCGACAACCTTGAGGGTGTCAACCGTGGGGTGGCCAACAACGGCGCCATCGCAATCAATGCGACCCTTCACCGTGTTGATGGTGTGCTCGACAAGGTCAGGCGTGATGAGCGGACGGGCGCCATCATGCAACGCCACAAACTCAAACTCGTCACCAACATACTCAAGGCCGCTGAATGCAGATTCCTGACGAATAGAGCCAGCAGGAGCAACGACCACCGGAGTAACGAAGGGGAACGGATCGATGGCAATGCGCAGGTACTCTTCTGCGCGATCCTTCGGGCATACGATAACGATAAGACCCACGTCGCCCACCGCGTCAAAAACCTCAGCCGACCACGTGAGAACAGGCTTACCCGCAATCTCGATCAGCTGCTTGCCGCCCTCCTTGCCGAAGCGCTCGCCCGTGCCGCCAGCCAAGATAATGGCAGCCGTCTTGGGCTTCTTGTCGACCTTGCCCTGCAGGCTCATAGAAGGCTGAGCAAGAGCGTCGAAATTGAGCTCGCCCATCACAAGATCAGGCTCGTCGAGAACCGAGGACTTATAGATGGGATCGACAATAGTCTTGGGCATAGTTCCTCCTTGCGGAGCTGTTGAATGATCGCCTTAGTATAAAGCAAGGACCGCCGAAGCGGTCCTTGGGTGCACATTGAGTTCGGAAGGGAGCCAATTGCCGCCTGGTCAGCGGATTAAAGCTTAATCGGCCGCACCACCGGAAGCGCCCGTACCGCCACGCGAAGGCAGGCCGGCGCGACCCAGATCGAAGTTCGTCAGCAGCAGCTCAGCCTCGCGGGCAATGCTGTCGCGCTTGCGCGGAGCAGGGATGGAACCCGTGCCTGCTTCAAACACCAGCTCGCCGTCCTTCACGTGCACGTCGATCACCGAGCCGCTGGTCCAGCGACCCTCGAGGATCTGCTCGGACAGCGGATCCTCCAGCATGTGCTGGATAGCGCGACGCAGCGGACGAGCACCGAAGGTGACGTCGGTGCCTTCCTTGGCGATAAGCTGGCGAGCCTCCTCGTCAAGATTGATGGTCATGTTCTGAGCAATCATGCGATCACGCAGATCGGCAACCATGAGCTCGACGATCTGGCCGATCTCCTCAGCCGTCAGCGACTTGAAGACGATGATCTCGTCGAGACGGTTCAGGAACTCGGGCCTGAACAGCTTCTTCATCTCGGCCATGACACGGCTCTTGATCTCCTTGTCGGAGAGGCCGGCATCGCCTGCAGCGCTAAAGCCGAGCGTGGTGGTCTGAGCGATGTCGCGAGCGCCGACATTCGAGGTCATGATGATGACCGTATTGCGGAAGTCGACCGTGCGACCCTGGGCATCAGTCAGGCGACCCTCTTCGAGAATCTGCAGCAGGATGTTGAACACATCGGGATGCGCCTTCTCGATCTCGTCGAACAGCACGACAGAATAC
>JAFYTB010000071.1 GCA_017559045.1 Eggerthellaceae bacterium
AACAGCGCCTGCTCGGCCGCGGCCGTGTACCAGTCGCGGTCGTAGAACGTGATCTCGCCACGCTCGCCCAGCGCCTGCCAGAACTGCTTCATGAGGGGGTTCTTTCCTGCGACGCCCCATCTGGCGCCTGGGAACTTGCGCGCTTCCTTGGGGTCGATGTCATCCGTCACGTGCACTTTCGTGGCGCGCGCGTCGAGCTCGTAGATGAGTTCGGAGATGCGGCTGCCCTTGCCGGCACCGCTCCAGCCTTCCACGAGCACAACGAGCCCCACGCCTTTGGAGCGCGCCTGCTGCTGCAGCACCACCAGCTTGCCGATCAGCTCGTCATGGACCGGCTTATACTCGTCTTTGGCCATCTTCTTGGCCTTGAGGTCAACCGTCTCTAGCATCTGGTCTCCTTTCCGGTTAAACCGCTTCCAATGATTGCGCTTGCTCACCATCTGTTGTTTCTACATTGGAGCGGGCTGCTAGGTCCGCGTTTATAGGCTTCAGGTAGGGCCATTTTACTCGGCCCTTGTCGCCTCTCCTCCTTGTGCAGCATTTCAAAATCGAATACATCTATTGCCATTTTCCATATAGTATTTGGGCGCGTTATGCTCAATATGAAACACAATAGGAAGGCCAGCCAAATCGAAGCACGGAGGCGTCTTCGGCAAACCGTGGCATTGGCCTCTTTTGTTCCGCCGCCTTTGTGCGGTTACCAGCTCTTGCGGAAGGTCAGCACGTTGGTGTCGTCCACGCGCTCATAGTTCATGTCGTCTACGCTGTTCTTGGCCATGAGGATACCCAGGCCGCCAATGGGCGCTGTGGCAATGTCATCGGGCGTGACCGCGTCGGGTTTGGCTAGCGGGTTATACGGAATTCCATCGTCGGAAATCGTCACGGTAAGCGAAGGCGGGTTGGCCCCATATTCGAATCCGATGCGTACTTCGCCGGGATTGCCGGGTTCAGCATCGGGATAAGCGTAGTGGCACACGTTGCAGAACAGCTCTTCGGCGGCAATGTCGAGCGGATTGTACGCTGATTTTGGCGCATTGCGGCGGTGGAGCTCTTCGTGTATGAAGTTCTGCACGTGCACGAGCTGCTTTACGTCTGCAGGCAACACCATGACGGCGTACTTCTCAGGTGGCACGCCATAGCGCATAGTGACCATCGTGATATCGTCGGACTGCTCGGCATCTAGGGTGAAGTCCGTGATGGCTCGCCTGATTCCTACGCTTACCGAGCGTGCGTTCATGCCAGTATAAAGGGTGAGTGTATCTAAAAGGCGATCTTCGCCGAACAAGTTGCCTTCCGCGTCCATCGCCTCCGTCACGCCGTCAGTGTAGAGATACATCGTGTCGCCCGCAGCAAGTTGGTATTCGAAACGGTCGTAGGGAATGCCGTCGAACAGCCCGAGAGGCATGCCGGATACGTCGCGCATCCAACTCCATTGCTCGTCGTGGTGTAGAAGTGGCGGGTTGTGCCCTGCGTTCGTGTATGACAGCGAACCTGTTTCGAAGTCGAGCACGCCAATCCATGTCGTCACGAACATGCCTGCATCGTTTCCAAGGCAGAGCTGGTGGTTTGCCGCATCTACGGCCTCGTTTACGGGTATGTCTGTTGCCAGGTAGTTCTTGATTAGTGTTTTGGCAGTCATCATGAACAGCGCTGCCGGTATGCCCTTGCCCGCCACATCGGCGATGAGGAACCCAAGTTTGTTCTCGCCTATCAAGAAGAAGTCGTAGAAATCGCCGCCAACTTCCTTTGCCGTTTTCATGCTGGCGTAGATGTCGAACCGATCGATGTCGGGGAATGGGGGGAATTCCCGCGGGAGAGCCGATTCCTGGATAACCTTGGCGGCCATAAGGTCCTGGGCGTTGCGTTGAGCAACTTCATCAATAGTGTCTTTCAACGCTGCGACCGTGGCGTTGATGCCGGTAGAAAGCTCGTCGAATTCGATCACATTGCGCTCGTCGACGCGGCGTGCGAGTTCGCCGTGGGTGATATGCCCCAATGTTTCGTTCGTACGGTGGATGGGTGCCACCACGATGCGGTTCAACAGTTCACGCACGACGAAGAACACGACCAGCAGTACGGTAAGCATGAATCCCGCATTGTACAAGAGCGCGCTCGTGCGCGCCCTGTACATCTTCGACAGGGGCTCTATTGCGACGTATGCGTAGTCGTCGTCTAGCAGAGCGCGACAGGCTTGGAACTCTTTCGTGCTCTCGTCGTGGCCCGTTATCATGTTGGTAGCCGCTTGCTGAACGAGGAAATCGTAATTATCCACGCCGCTGGAGCCAATTAGCTCTCCAGCCGACTTACCCACGCAGCTGGGATCGTTCGAGGACACGATCGTGTGGTCGCGTATGACCATGACCGTGCCACCGAAAACCGTGGAGAAGCCATTCGCAATCGATTCAACCGATGAGTCCTCCTTATGAGAGGCCACCTGTTGTTGCAAGTAACGCAACTCGGACATGATCTGCTCATCAGCGTCCTTAGAGGCCGTCACCGTCTCAACGCAAAACGATACTGAGGAGGCAAGCAGGAATAAGATGAACAGGGAAAAGGAAAGCCATTGGGCAAATGCCACGTGCAAGCTGAATCCCCACGAACCCGATAACCGCCCTGTTCGTCGGGAGGCGTCGCTTGAGACTGACCAGATGCAGGCGATTGACAGGATGGCGCCGTTCAGGACGGCTTCCAGAAAGACGAGGGGGCTGGAAAGCGAAGAGAGGTATCCCTGGATTGTCTCAGCGTAATTGTACTCGGCGCCGCCTGGTGTCACGAACAGGTACAAAAGCCCGCGCGTGCCATACGAGAACGTGAAAGCGAGCACGAGGCAGCCGATGACATTCGATGTGATGCGGGGCGCCCCGATGCGCTTGGAGGTTTTGACTCCGATTGCAGGGTCGGGTGGCCATTTGCGGGCAGCGGGGGTGACGATAGCCGCCATGAGGATCGCGCCGATGGTGATGCTGGCCACCGACAGGAACGGGTCGGACATCTGGAAGTCGTATATGGTGGTGGGAGTCCACCATGAGCGGATCATGATGAGAATGCCGGTGATGAATGCTAATGCTACGCCGGGAACAGCGCCGAGCATAGCCACGCAAAGCGCCACGGGGCCGAGGAACAGGACGAAGTTCAGCTCGCCTGACAAATCGGTGCCCCATGCCATGATGCCGAATTGCGAGAAGCACAAGCAGGCTGATATCAGTAACAGTGCTAAAAACATCAGAATGCAGAGTTTCCTTGACAAGTCGACTGCTGCCCCTCGGAACCATCCGGGCTTGGCAGATCTGACATCGTTGCTCATGATACTTTCCTCCTAGGGAGTGCGATAAAAGATAAGTCCGAAGCGAATTCGCTCCCGAGAATACCCGTATTTTGCGGCAAGGAGCTCGATGCCCCCTCTTTGAGATGCGCCTGGGGATGAGCTTCACCCAGGCTAAATCGGCC
>JAFYTB010000072.1 GCA_017559045.1 Eggerthellaceae bacterium
ACATAGCCGTACTCGGAAAGCTGAGTCGACGGGGTATCGAGCGGAATGTCGTTGCCCTCTTCGTCAGCAGCAACGCACATATAGTCAACGTAGTCGCCCAGCGTGCTAGTCGTCGGTAGCAGGGAGATGCCGTAATACTCGCCGCCGCGCAGGACTGCGCTCTCGAAACCTTCGTCACTCGGTTCGATGGTGACACCGCGGCATGCCGGACCCGAGTCGGAGCCGCCGAGGATCGCGCACTTGAAGATGCCAGAATTGATCTCGGTGGTACCCTCCGAAGCATACACTGCCTCGGCGAAAGCGCCCTTGCTTGCCATGCCAACGAACTTTCCGCCGTTGATGACCAAGCTGCCACCGTACTGGCTAATGGCTCGGCAGTAGGAGTTCGCAAGCACGTTGCCACCCGCGATGCTTACGCCACTCACGGACAGTTCGCCAAAGTTATGAATTACAGCGTTGTACGCGTACTTGCCTGCGGAAGAGAGCCACAGCAGTTCGCCATCGCCCTTAATGCTGAGAGACGACGTGGAGTACACATAGAGAAGAGAAGCGTACTCAGACACATCGAGGTCATCGTCTTCGGCGCCAGTAAAGATGCACGTTCCTTCAATGGTGAGCTCCTTATGGCCCGACACGTAGATGGCATGGCCCCAGCTGTTCGGCTGATTCCTGGAAGGAAGGACCTCGTCGATCGGACCGCGCAGGATCACATCGGTGACGTGATTGTTCGACATCGCTGCCTTGAAGCTTGCGAAGTCGGTGCAAACAACGGCGCCGTCGTCTGTTGTGCTGGTAGCTGCCGCAGGAGCTGCTGCATCAGAAGCTGCCGGCTCGTCAGCAAACGCCACCACTCCAAACGCGAGGCACACTGCCGTCGCGAGGGCGAAGACGATGCCGAGAATGCGGGTGAAGCGACCCCCGCCTGAAGACCTTAACTTGCTCGTCGGCTCGTTCGTTATCGAGCCGCCTTTTCCACTAGATACGGTCATGCTGATCGCTCTCCTTTCGTGTAGCAACGACCCACCTTGGCGGCGAGCCAATCGGTGCACGACACCCGCGAAGCCGTACATCGACCGATGCACGCCATATGCTTCGACGTACATCGACCGATGCGTTACCGTCCGCGCGCCGTGCATCAACTGATGCGCCGCCATCGAACATCCCTACGGCAATTGTCGGTTTTCGGGGTAAGTGAGTCTCCACACTTAGAGCCGCGAATACTTTGTCCAAGCACGGAATTGGTGTGGGAAGTGTAGGAAAATGCATGTAAACTGCCCGTAAGAGGCATCTTTGACCATTAGAGGAGATCGGATGAACTTGGTCCGCACATCGATTGCATCGGCCGCCCCGCTCGGAACTTCCGCAGCGAGCGAATCCGCATGCGCCTTGGGCCGTCGTTCATTGTGGAGTCGTTTCGCGACGCCCTGCCTCGCAGTTGCCTGCCTCGCATTCTCTTGCCTCGTGTTGTCGGGATGCGGCCCCATCGGCGCCAAGGAGATGAGCCTTTCGGTTGTCTACGCAGCCACCGCTTTTCTCGCCCTGATTCTGCTGGCTTGTCACTGCCTCACCATTCACAAGAGCAGCCCCTGGCTTCTGCTCATGTCTTTGGCAATCTTGATAGTCAACCTCGGCTATTTCGCGCTTGCCACCTCGGGCACCCTCGAGGAGGCGCTGCTTGCCAACCGCATTGCTTATCTAGGATCAGTCTTCCTGCCCATGTCCATGCTCATGGGTATCGTCGACATCGCAAGGGTTAAATACCCTCGCCTGCTGCCCGCCCTGCTGCTGTTCCTGGCTGCGGGCGTGTTCCTCGTGGCGGCAAGCCCTGGATACTCAGATATCTATTACGCGGAAGTCAGCCTGACAACTGTTGGCGGCATCTCGGCACTCGACAAGGTATATGGACCGTGGCACAGCCTGTACCTGTTCTATCTGCTGGGGTATTTCCTCGCGATGATCATCATCGTCGTTAGGGTTTTCACCAAAAAGAAAGCCCCCTCGGGAGCGTACGCAGCCTGCCTCGCCGCAGCCGTTGGCGTCAACATCGGTGTGTGGTTTATCGAGCAGCTGGTGCATATCGATTTCGAGATGCTGGCCGTGTCTTACATCATCAGTGAGCTTTTCCTGCTGGGGCTGAGCCTCGCCATTCAGGATGCGAACAATTCGCAGGTACACGTTGTTGCTCAGCCTGCCGCTCAGCTTGCTACTTCTCAGGCCTCTTCCGAGGACACAAGCGAGGGTGACAACAGCGCTGACTTCGACAACGCACTTACGCCCGAACGTCCCACCGAGCTTCCCATTTGCACTGACGACGAACGCGCCTTGTTCCTTGAAGGTCTTTCGACGCTAACAAAAACCGAGCGCGCTATCTACGATCTCTACCTTGACGACAGAAATACGCAGGAGATCCTCGAGCATCTGGAAATCACCAGCAACACGCTGAAGTTCCACAACAAGAACCTCTATACCAAGTTGGGTGTTTCGTCCCGCAAGCGACTCGTCGCAATCGCAAGACATCTGCAGTAACGCTTGGTGCGACAGTTGAGGGGACGGGGATGGGTGACAGTAGCTACGAGCCCATCTGTCCGAGCCCAGCTGTCACCCATCCCCGTCCCTAAAGTGGCACACCAAGCGTTACTGCAGATGTCTTGCGATTGCGACGAGTCGCTTGCGAGACGAAACACCCAACTTGGTATAAAGGTTCTTGTTGTGGAACTTCAGCGTGTTGCTGGTGATCTCCAGATGATCGAGGATCTCCTGCGTGTTCCTGTCGTCGAGGTAGAGGTCGTAGATAGCGCGCTCGGTTTTCGTCAGCGTCGAAAGACCCTCAAGGAACAAGGCGCGTTCGTCGTCAGTGCAAATGGGAAGCTCGGTGGGACGTTCGGGCGTAAGTGCGTTGTCGAAGTCAGCGCTGTTGTCACCCTCGCTTGTGTCCTCGGAAGAGGCCTG
>JAFYTB010000073.1 GCA_017559045.1 Eggerthellaceae bacterium
ATTCTTATATGTTCATCGAGATGTCAATAAACAAAAATCGGCCAACCTCCCAAACTTCGCGGCAGTGAGAGAGGTTGGCCTCCATTCATCCTTCGGCGAGCAGCCCCAGTGCGTGTCTTTCAGGCTCGGCCGGAATGAGGCCGATTCATCATCCGGACGCTCGATAGCAACGGTCTACTCTTATATCCTCGCATACGGCTTGGCGCCGCGCGTACTTCAGTCCTTCTGGGCCGGGCAGTGTCGCTCCTTCCCGCCATGCGGGGAGTCTACCATCGTGCGTTCGTCATCGGATGCCATTCGATGGGCGCTTCATGGCGCCTTTCGGCACATAGAATTGTCGCGAGTTACCCGCCGTCCTGAAGGCCGGCCGCCTCGGGAGGGATGGTCTATGTCATGCGGGCGCCCCGGCCCGCGGGAATCGCATTCTCTTACGCGGCCCTTCCCCGTGCGAGCTCGGCCTTGATCGTCTTCCCTATGATCCAGATCCAGCGGATCTGCTCGTTCACGACGGCCGTCTTGGCCTTGTTCGAGGGCTTGCCGCGCTCTTCGGTGAGGTGCCTGTAGCGCTTGAGCAGGCGAGCGTTGGCCTTCGCGGCGAGACGCTCGACCTCGGGCGACACTTCTTGCTCTTTGGCGAGCCTCTTCTTGTCGAAGCTGCGGCGGGAGATGGACGCGTTGCCCTCGACCAGGGCGCGCCTCAGATGCGAGTTGCCGGCCTTGGTTATGCCTCCGTGCTTCTCCCTCTCGCCGCTCGAGTTGTTCCTGGGCACGGTGCCGAGCCAGCAGGACACCTGGTCGCCGTTGCCGAAGCGGTCGAAGTCCCCGAACTCGGCGGCCGCTAGGAACGCGTTTCCGACGTCGAGGCCCTTGAGCCTCATGATCGCGTCGACGTAGGGCTTCCACCTGGGCTTCTGCGACTCCCTCGCCACGAGCTCGCGGCATCCCTTCTCGAACTCGGCCGCCTGCTTCACATTGTTCCTGTACGCATCGTAGGTCGCCTGCGCGGCCTCGTCGTCGAAGCTGATGGAGTCGAGCCACCTGGCGTGATCCGTGCCCCATGCCCTCTTGCGCTTGCCCGTACTCGTCTTCGCGTTCCAGACGTGTCCGTGGCGCAGCAGGAAGGCCTGCAGCTGCTGCTTCGCCCGTTTGGTGGCGTTGACGGCGTCGGCGCAGAGGCGGGCGAGGTCGCGGGCGGCCTCCGTCTCCCGATCGGGCACCCAGACGATTGTGTAGTCGCTCATGGGGTTGGTGATCTCGCGCAGGATGGTCCTCGCGTCGAGCTTGTCGCACTTCTGCTGCCTGTCCCTCGTCGAGCGCGGCAGCGTGCTCACCGCGATGATGTCGCAGTCGTAGCCGAGACAGCGCAGGTCCCTGCAGAGGGTGTAGGCGGTGCATCCTGATTCGTATGCGCAGTAGACGGGGCCCTCGAGGGTCGAGAGCCATCTGGCGATGACTTCGGCGCTCGGACAGTCGTTGAAGGTCTTCGCCTTCGTTTCCCCGGAATCCGTGTTCAGCGCTTGGCACGTGACAGACCTTGCGTGCACGTCCATACCGACGTAGGTGGTATACTTGCCCATCGGGAAGCCCCTTTCACTCTGTGGCTCTGGCGCCAGGTTTTTCGACACCCTAATGCTAACCCACGCTGAGCCGAATGAGCGGCCTTTAAAGGTTGAGCTCGGAGAGTCGGCAAGGCTTTAAGCCGTTTGAAAGTGAATCAGGGCTTCCTTGCTTTTTTCTTGGCATCTCGATGAACATAGTGTCTACCCGTCTTCCCCAAAAACGACATCGAGCAGCCGACCCGCGACTGCCCAAAGGAATCAACTTCTCTTAATGCCGTCTCTTTGAAAACGGTTTGATTGCACCATAAAGACGAGGCGGCCGATATACGGCCGCCCCTCTTATCATTTGGTAAAGCAGCAACTGCTCAAGCAATCGCCTGCCCGGAACTTAGTCCTGGACTTCCTTCTCCTCGCGAACCTCGAGGGTGTTCAGCCACTTACCATGCTTCTTCTTGGTGTAAGCGTAGTCAGCAATGCCGTTGCCGAACATGGTGCCGAACTCGACGTTGGTGACCGGGTAGATAGCACCGAGGAAGAAGTGAACTGCAAAGACAGCTGCGGTGCAGACTGCAGTCACGAGGTGCAGACGCCAGAGGAACCAAGTCATGCCTGCGCCAAGCTCCAGGTTGATGATGCCGAAGATACCCTCGGGGGTGTTAGCCCACATAAGGAAGCCGGTAGCACCGAGGACAACGCAGCCGAGGATCAGGCAGATGCCTGCGCCCTTCTGGCCGGTGTTGTACTTGTCTTGCGGCGGAACATAGTGAGGCGGCTGGTTACGGAACAGATACGGATCAAGGTAACCACCCATGGGAGCCTTAACCCAGCCCCAGTCGTCCTTGTCATAGTGAGTACAAGTGTCCATGAAGCGGGCAAAGTTCTTGTAGCAACCGATGATGTAGACAATCGGAGCAGCGATGAGAACGAAGCCCATGATGCAGTGCAGGAACGCAGAAGCGCCGCGAGCAAAGTCAACGCCAGCAACGAGAAGAATGCCGGTGATCAGCAGCGTGCAGAAGCTGACTGCGACGAAGCCGTGCATGATGCGCGAAGCAACGCGATGCTTGAAGATCTTAACCTCTACACCGGACTCCTGCTTAGCAGCCGGGTTAGTGATTTCCATTTCGCTCATTCGAAGTCACCTCCTATTCTGCAGCGTGGGCCGCACCAAGATAGGATGCGTCCGTCTCTTCGATGGCCTCCTCGATGGAGACCTCCTTCAGGTGAGCGATGTGATGCTCGACATCGCTGCCGTATACGGTGTGAAGCAGACGATGAGAAAGCTCCGACTCAGCGGGAGCAACAGCACCCGGAGAGAGGAAGGTTTCGTACAGGGTGATAACCTCAGGGTTTGCGTGGGAGACGCGCAGCGTCATGCCAGCATCCTGAGAGTAAAGGCCACCGATTCGGGTGGTGATGTACTTCTTTGCCTTCTCGATGGAGCTGATGGCGAAAGTGCCGATGCCGCTAGCGAGGATGGCAGAGATAACGACGGTCACAGCGCCCTTGATGGCCTCGCGACGCGTAATAGTGGCGGGATCGCCAATGATTCGTTCAATATGAGACATGATGACCCCCCTTAGAAAATCGAATGCTCGATCGGCTGGCCGCCACCGTTAATGCAGCCGCCCGGGCAGTTCATGACCTCGATGAAGTGATAGTCACAAGTGCCAGCGTTGATCTGCTCGATGACAGGCTCGACGTTCTCAACACCGCTGACGATAGCGACCTTGACGTCAACGGACTCAGCGCCCGTAGCAGCCTTGAGGTCAGCGTTCAGCGGGATGGTGATGGTGGCCTCCCTGAGAGCGCCCTCACCACGAACAGCGTCGATCTCGAGAACAGCGAGTTCCTCGCCGGAGACGACTGCGTAAGCGGTACGGAGAGCTGCCTCCATAACGCCACCGGTTGCGCCGAAGATGACGCCAGCACCAGAGCCGGTGCCGAGAAGCTTGTCGACTTCACCCTCAGGCAGGCTTGCGAAATCAATGCCAGCCTCAGCGATCATCTCAGCGAGCTCGCGGGTGGTGATGACAGCGTCGACGTCCTGGTAGCCGCTGGAGATGAACTCGGGGCGAGATGCCTCGAACTTCTTAGCGGTGCAGGGCATGATGGCAACGCTGTAAACGTCTGCCGGGTTAACACCGAGGTTCTTTGCGCCATAGGTCTTGATGAGTGCGCCGAGCATCATCATCGGGGACTTAGCGGTAGAGAGGTTCGGGAGAATCTCGGGGTGGAACAGCTCAGCGTAGCGGACCCAGCCCGGGCAGCAGCTCGTGAACTGGGGAAGAACGCCAGCGTTCTCGTAGCCCGGGAGACCGAGGCTCTTGAAAATACGGCCGAGAAGCTCGTAGCCCTCCTCCATGATGGTGAGGTCAGCGGAGAACAGGGTGTCATAGACAACCGTGAAGCCGAGCTCACGCAGGGCAGAGAACATCTTGCCCTCAGCGTTGGTACCAACCTCTGCGCCAAAGGCTTCTGCCAGCGCAACGCGGACAGCCGGAGCCGGCTGAACCACAACGGTCTTACCAGCGGCGATAGCCGCCTTGACGTCCTCAACCATGCTGACGTCCTGGATGCGTCCGAACGGGCATGCCACCAGGCATCGACCGCAGTTAACGCACTTTTCGGGGTCAATCGCATGCTTGGTGCCCAGGCCATTAACAGTGATGGCGCCGGTCGGGCACTGCTTGACGCATGCGTCGCAGCCCTTGCATTCCCCCGTGATGGTAATCACGCCATTCGCAAGGATATCTTCGCAGATGCTGCTCAAAACACACCTCCATTTTTATGTCGATTGCGTCCTGCTCAACACCCCAAGATCTAGGAAGGGCCCCTCGCCCACCTTGTCATCATGCGGCTGAACAATAGATCGAGCCAACACGGCTAGGTAGGTATACCCCCTTCACCGTTTGGCGAAATACGGAGCGGTCGGCTTGCCAACGAAGTTGGTTAGTCATACCATTTCGCTCATACCGAATCATCGTAGGATGTAGCATTTTTTTCGTCAACACCTCGCGCGACAAAAAGCCGTGGAAGGAACGCAGATGACCAGCAAATCTAACCCGGCTGACTTCGAAAAAGCCAATGCGCCCGAAGGAACCATCGCGCTTGTCGGAATCATCGTTGAGAACCAGAATTCCACGGAAAAGCTGAACTCCATTCTCCACGATTATCGTGCCTACATTATCGGACGCATGGGCATCCCCTGCCCCGATAAAAACGTTTCAGTAATCAGCATCGCACTCGACGCACCCCGCGACGTCATCAGCGCCCTCGCTGGTAAGGTCGGAATGCTCGAAGGGGTCTCGAGCAAAACGGTAGTCACGAAGACAGGACCCGCCGCTTAGGGCACGCAAATAGAAAAGGCCAGTGTATATATGTACAACGTCTCCTCTAAACGAGCTGAAGAATTCATCAACCACGAAGAGATCCTCGAAACGCTCTCCTACGCAAGCGAATGTGCGAAGGACCTCTCCGTCGTCGACGCCATCCTCGAGAAGGCCGCCAAGGGCAAAGGCCTCTCTCATCGTGAGGCAAGCGTACTCCTCGCATGCGAAGACGAGCAGCGCGTATCCCGCATCTTCGAGATCGCTCGCAAGATCAAGCAGGACTACTACGGCAACCGCATCGTCCTGTTCGCTCCGCTGTATCTTTCTAATTACTGCGTGAACGGCTGCACGTACTGCCCCTACCACGGCACCAACAAGAACATCACGCGTAAGAAGCTCACTCAGGAAGAGATCGCCGCAGAGGTCATCGCGCTCCAGGACATGGGCCACAAGCGCCTCGCCATCGAGCTCGGCGAGCATCCGAAGGAAAACCCCATCGAGTACGTGCTTGAGAGCCTCAAGACCATCTACTCGGTGAAACACAAGAACGGCGCCATCCGTCGCGCCAACGTCAACATTGCGGCTACCACGGTAGAGAACTACCGCAAGCTTCGCGATGCCGAAATCGGCACCTACATCCTGTTCCAGGAGACTTACCACAAGGAAAGCTACGAGAAGCTTCACCCCACGGGACCGAAGAGCGACTACGCATGGCACACCGAGGCTCACGACAGGGCCATGGAAGCAGGCATCGACGATGTCGGTCTTGGCGTTCTGTTCGGCCTCGAGGGCTATCGTTACGAGTTCGCAGGCCTTCTCATGCACGCAGAGCATCTTGAGGCTGTATTCGGCGTCGGCCCGCACACCATCAGCGTGCCCCGCATCCGCCCCGCAGACGGAGTTGACCCCACCGCATTCGACAACGGCGTAGCCGACGACATCTTCGAGAAGATCGTCGCCTGCATCCGCATCGCTGTCCCCTACACCGGCATGATCGTCTCCACCCGCGAGAACAAGGCCTGCCGCGAGCGACTGCTCGAGCTTGGCGTCTCCCAGATCTCCGGTGGCTCCAAGACCAGCGTCGGCGGATACGTCGAGGATGAGCCCGAGGACGAAGACAGCTCCCAGTTCGAGATCAGCGACAACCGAACCCTCGACGAGGTTATCGGTTGGCTTCTCGGTCTCGACTACATCCCCAGCTTCTGCACCGCCTGTTATCGAGCCGGCCGCCAGGGCGACCGATTCATGGAGGTCTGCAAGGCTGAGCAGATCAGCGCATTCTGCCACCCGAACGCACTCATGACCCTCGAGGAGTACCTCATCGACTACGCTTCTCCCAAGGTAAAGGAAGCTGGCGAGGCTCTCATCGAGAGGGAAATGACGCTTCCCGTGGTCACCGAATCCCCGATGGCTAAAAAGCTCGCAGAAAACCTGGAGAAGATTCGCTCGGGCGTTCGCGATCTGAGGTTCTAAGCAGCCTGCATGCAAAATCTCATAGGACAACATGACTGGCTCGAGCTTCTCGATAAGCTCGAGAGCATGCATACCCTCACCGAGGCTGAATGGGTTGCGCTTATCGACGGCCGCACCCCAGAGCTTTCGGAGGAGCTGTTGAAGCGCGCCCGACGCACCTGCGATGAGGTGTACGGAAAGCGTGTTTTCATTCGAGGACTTATCGAGCTCTCCAGCTACTGCCGAAACGACTGCCTTTACTGCGGAATCCGTCGCGGAAACAAAGAGGCCGTTCGCTATCGCCTTTCAAACGAAAGCGTCCTCTCGTGCTGCGAGCAGGGACACGAACTGGGCTTTCGCACTTTCGTGCTTCAGGGCGGAGAAGATCCGTACTACACAGACGACAGGGTCTCCGAGCTTGTCGGCCTCATCAAGAAGCGTTACCCCGACTGCGCGGTCACGCTCTCTCTTGGCGAAAAGTCCCGCTCGAGCTATCAGCGCTTTTTCGATGCTGGAGCGGATCGTTATCTGCTTCGTCACGAAACGGCAAACGAAGAGCACTACTCGTCCCTGCATCCGGAAGGCATGTCGGCCGCAGTACGAAAGCAATGCCTTCGCGACCTGCGCGACATCGGATATCAGGTTGGCAGCGGATTCATGGTGGGAAGCCCCGGACAAGATGCAAAACGTCTTGCCGAGGATATGAAGTTCCTCGAATCGCTCAATCCGCACATGGTGGGCATTGGCCCCTTCATCCCGCATTCCAAAACGCCGTACGCCAACGAACCCGGCGGCACTCTGGAACTGACGCTGTTCATGATCGGCTGCCTTCGACTCATGCTTCCCAAAACTCTGCTGCCGTCGACTACCGCCCTCGCGAGCATCCACCCCCAAGGCCACGAGATGGGCATGGCCGCAGGTGCAAACGTCATAATGCCCAACCTATCGCCTGTCGAGTTCCGCGAAGCATACGATCTTTACGAGGGCAAAGCACACTCCGGTTTGGAAGCAGCCGAGAACCTGAAGGCCGTGATCAACAAGCTTTCTGCAGTTGGTTACGAGGTCGTTGTAGACCGCGGTGACTCGCTTGTCCTGTAGCTGAAGAGCGAACCCGACAAACCCTTTGTCACCCTTGAAAAGAAAAAGGTCAGGCGAAACGCCTGACCTTAAATTTTTCTGGAGCCGATGAGCGGACTCGAACCGCTGACCTACGCATTACGAGTGCGTTGCTCTACCAACTGAGCCACATCGGCATGATGTACTTCCTGAGAAGCGAC
>JAFYTB010000074.1 GCA_017559045.1 Eggerthellaceae bacterium
GTATTTCTCGGGCCATTACGCCACGTATCTCGATGCGCTTTTCGATGGCGTTTCGGGTCTGACCACGACGGGCGCAAGCGTCTTGGTCGACCTCGACCATCTTTCCAATGCCGACAATATGTTCCGTTTCATGATGCATCTTGTGGGTGGCTTGGGTCTTATCGTGGTTGCCCTCTCCCTTGGCCTCTTCGGAAAGCGCGGCGGCGTCTCTCTGTATACGTCGGAGGCGCGCAGCGAGCAGGTGGTTCCCAGCGTGGTGCAGACGACGCGTTACATCGCGGGAGTCACCATTCTGTGCATCGGCTTGGCTACGGTGCTGCTCACGCTTTTCATGCTGTTTTCCGGAATGAGCCCCGTGCGTGCTCTTCTGCACGCTTTCTGGGTTTCGATTTCGGGATTCGTGACGGGTGGATTTGCCCCCATGAGTGGATCCATCATGTATTACCAGTCGCTTCCGATCGAGTTCATCTTGATGGTGCTCATGATTTTGGGAAGCATCAACTTCGCCATGTTTGCTGAAGTTGCTCGCGGTCGTGTTGGCGAGTTCTTCCGCGATATCGAAGTACGCACCATGTTCATCTGGATTGCCGCTATGACGGTGATTTTCACGGCGGCGCTTAGCCAGAGCTCGATGTTCTCCGACCTGCCTGCTCTGCTCAGGCGCGGAATGTTCATGATCGTCGCTTCCTTTACGACGACGGGCTTCCAAACCATCACGAGCAATCAGCTGACCACGGTGCTTACGTCGGGCGCATTCATCTCCATTGCTCTTCTGATGGCAGTTGGCGGCGGCTCGGGTTCCACCTCGGGTGGTATCAAGTTTGGACGCGTGGGTCTTATCTACAAGTCGATCGTGTCGACGGTGAAGGAAGCGCTGGCTCCCGACTCGGCGCGTGTCGTGGTTGACTACAACCATGCAGGCCGTCACGTGCTTTCTCCTGAAATCGTCAAGCAGGCAATGACGGTGTTCATCCTGTTCGTCATCACGTACGCTTTGGGCGCCATGGTGGGTATTGCTCACGGTTACGATGCTGACCAGGCTATCTTTGAGTCTGTTGCCATGACCTCGAATGGCGGTCTGGTGACGGGTATGGTTTCTTCCGGAATGCCTCCGACGCTCGAGCTGTTCTACATCTTCCAGATGTGGGCTGGTCGTCTTGAGTTTGTGACGCTGCTGGCCGTGGTCGTTGAGGCCGTCGTTTCGCTTGTTCCCAGAAGGGGGGCGAAGAATCGATGATGAAGCATGAGGCTTATCGCGCTAGTGCGGTTCGTGCTGCGGCTTGGCGTGCGTTCGTTGTTCTCGCTGCCGCTTTGCTTCTTGCACTGGGTCTGGTCGGCGGCGTGCAGCCTGCGTTTGCGACGCAGCCCGCAGGTGGCGAATCGGGGGCATCCTCCAATGGGGCAGCCGCTGAAGAAGGTTCGCCCAACCTGATCGATCCCCAACAGCGCCCTGACAGCTCGTTCATCTACGATGCTTTGATCTCAGATCTTGCTGAGGCCGACTCGTACTACAACGGTCAGACGGTGCAGGTGACGGGCGAGGCTGTCGGTGACAACATTTCTGCCTCTTTCGATGGAAAGCATCGTTGGATCACCCTGCAGGCCGACGATTCGAGCTATGCACAGGTCACGGTGTATATGCGCAGCGATGCTGCGGCGGCTATCGATACCTTCGGTGCATATGGGAAGACGGGCTCGATGGTGCAGGTTCGCGGCGTCTTCAATCTCGCCTGCAGCGAGCACGAGGGCCTGAGCGATATTCACGCTGAGCGTGTGAGCGTTGTTAAGAAGGGCTCTGTCGAGGAAGACGTTTTCGAGGCGTCCGATTTCATCCCGGGCCTTGTGCTGTGCGGTTTGGCGGGCATTTTGGTTTTGGTCTACTACCGCATGAGGGAGCGCTTGCGATGACGGAATCTGGAGCGGGTTGCGAGATGCGCTGCGGCGAGGTTATTAAGCTCGATCGTGGATTTCCGCTGGTCAAGTTTGAAGACGGAAGCGCTATGCGCTGTGAGCATGCCACGGCTTTGGTGAAGGGCGAGAAGCATCGCGCCGTCATTGGCGACGTAGTGGATGTTGCGGTCCCTGAAGGGCACGACATGGCCATCATCGAGGCCATTCAGCCGCGTTGGCGTTCCTTTGTGAGAAAGGATCCGACCGAGCGCGCCTTACCCCAGGTTCTGGCGGCGAATTTCGATCGCGTTATCGTGGCCCAGCCGCTTTCTGAAGTTAATATGCGTCGCCTGGAGCGCGAGCTGGTGCTTGCGCATGAAACGGGGGCGGCGGTTTCTGTCGTCCTGACTAAGGCCGACCTCGCGCATGACGAGGAAGAGGTCGAGCAGGTGCGCGAGCAGGTGCGTGCATTGACGGGCTCTGAGACGGAGACCTTGGTCATTTCTTCCCTTGATCCTGAATCGGTCGAGGCTGTGCGTGCCCTCATTCCCGAGGGACAGATGGCTGTTCTCATTGGCCGCAGTGGCGTGGGCAAGTCCAGTTTGGTGAACCTGCTGCTTGGCTATGAGCTGCAGGAGACGCAGGCTGTCCGCGAGGGTGATGGCAAGGGTCGTCACACCACGGTGAGCCGCGAGATCATCGAGCTGCCCGGTGCGGGACGCATCGTGGATATGCCGGGTGTACGCGGTTTGGGACTGTGGGATGCCGATGCGGGCATTGGCGCTGCCTTTTCTGACATCGAGGAGCTTGCCGAGGAGTGCCGTTTCCGCGATTGCAAGCATGTGAATGAGCCGGGCTGTGCTGTTCTTGCCGCTGTTTCTGCGGGCGAGGTTTCTCAGGCGCGATACGATTCCTATCGTGCTCTTAAGGACGAGACGCATGCCATCAAGGAGCGCCGTGAACAGGCGCGTTGGATGCATGGCGAGAAGGCTTCTACGAACAAGCGTGATTCGGGAGGGAAGGGTCGTGGCGGAAAGTCTGCGGCTGCCAACCGAGGCAAATCATCCGAAAAGATGAAGGATATTTCGAAGGCACGCAAGTCGTACAACAAGCAGCGCGGCCGCTAGGTGGCGCGCGCAAAGTGAGCGCAGCTTAATGCGAGTTAGGTGGCGTGTGGTTGAATGCGCGCAAAGCCCGTTTTCCTGCAGGATGACGCTCATCTCGTGAAGACATAATCTCGCATGAGCATACGTGGAGGACAGCCTCCGGCTTCTTTGCTACACTTCTTCGTGCGCTTGCACCGTTGGGCCCTGCTTGCGCCTGTAGATTATCGTTGCCCATAGCCCACGGCTTTCGCCGTGCGGAAGGAGAATCATCATGAAGAGGAAAGCCTCGTCCGGGGCTCGCTCGCGCTATGTTGCGCAGGCGGGTCTCATCGCTGCGCTGTATGCTGCGGCCACGCTGATCACCATCATGTTTTTGCAGACTCTCGCTTGGGGACCGGTTCAGTTCCGCATCTCCGAAGCGCTGTGCGTCATGGCTCTTTTGACGCCTGCCGCAGTTCCCGGTCTTACTATTGGCTGTGCTATCGCTAATCTCGCTGCGATGGTGCTGACCGGAACGGGTGCTCTGGGTCTTCTTGATGTGGTGTTCGGCAGCCTTGCGACCTTCCTTGGCGCGCTGTGGTGCTGGAAGATGCGCTCTCGTCCGGCGGTGGCGCTTCTGGGTCCGGTGATGGCGAACGCTGTCATTGTCCCGGCGTATCTGCCCATCCTTCTGCAGGGTCTCGGTTACTACACCATTCCTTTCACCACCATCTCCCTCGATGGCTTGTATATTTACATGTACCTGTTTGGCCTTGTGGCTACGGGTATTGGCGAGGCTGTTGTCGTTTACGTGCTTGGTCGTCCGCTCGCTGCGGCGTTGAAACGATTCAAGATAGAAGAGATGCTGGGTCGATAGAGCTCAGCGCCCGGGAAGGGATTTGCAGAAAGTGGACTTTGGCTTGACGATGTTTGTGACGGGGGGCTTGGCGACGGGTCTTCTCTGTTCGCTTGCCGTCGGTCTTGTCGTCGGCTTCTTCTCGGGTCTTCTGGGTATTGGCGGTGGAGCCCTTCTTGTTCCCGTGTTCAAGCTTGGCTTTGCCATGGAGGCTATCGTCAGTACGGCGACGTCTCTTTTCACGATTATTCCCACTTCGATATCTGGCTTCGTTACGCATTTACGACGGGGTACTTGCATTCCCAAGGTGGGCATTGCTGCTGGATTGGCCGGCGCTGCGACTTCTTCGCTTGGCGTTTGGCTTGCATCGCATTCGCCCGACTGGATGATTATGATGGTGGCAGCGGTGGTCATCGGCTATTCCGCTTACACCATGCTGCGCAAGGGTTTTCGAATGCCCAAGGTTGCGAATCGTAAGGAGGCTCGCGAGAGCGCCAATCGCAAGGAGGCGGCTTCCAAAGAGACGAGCGCATCGGTGGATCAGATTCCCCCTGCTCCGCAGGTTACGGGCAAGATGCTCGCTCAGGCTGTCGCTATCGGCCTGATCACTGGAGTGGTTTCGGGGTACGTCGGTGTTGGCGGCGGATTCATCATGGTCCCGCTGTTCATGAGCGTGCTGGGTACCCCCATGAAGCTGACGTCAGGCACATCCCTTATCGCGGTTATGATCCTTGCGATTCCCGGGGTGGTGTATCAGGGTCTGCTCGGCAATGTCGATTGGCTGGCGGGTGTTGCCGTAGCGGCAGGTTCGATTCCGGGTGCCTTACTGGGTGCGCGTCTTATTCCTTACGCTCCCGAGAGGACTCTGCGCATCCTCTTCGGTTGTTTCCTTTTGATTGCTGCGGCGTTGCTTTTGGTTAATCAGCTTGCGCCGATGGCTTAGGGTGGCCTAGGGTATACTTTTCGCAAACAACGAAAACACTGCTCGGAGGCCTTTTATGACGAACTCGAATACCGATTACGTAGATCGAGGATTTGGCGGTGACGGACTGCTTTTCAAGCAGCTGAGACTTGAGGTCATTTCCGTCATCGTTGCTGTGTTGGCAGCTTTTGTTTTGGCTTGGACGGCTTCTTCTCCGCAGGTCAACATCGCGGTAATGGTTGGCGCCGGTATTATCTTCACGCTTTCTATCGTTATCGTTCTGCGTCTGGTTCTCGATCCCGAATCGGTCAGAGCCCGTCAGTCCGATGCCATGCTGCAGCTGGCAAATTCCACGCTTGACTACATGAAGGATGGCTTGACGCCTGAGGCTGCCCAGAATATTTGCGAGGTTCTTTTGCCTCATACAGCCGCTATTGCCGTTGCCATTACGGGACGTGAGTACGTGCTGGGTTATACGGGATACCACGATCTGCCCAACCCTGCAGGCAACATCATTCGCACTCAGGCCACGTACGACACCATCGCCGATGGCCAGATGCGCGTGCTGCATACCTCTGAGGATATTGGCTTTCCGCAGGATATCACGCTCATCAAGGCAGCTATCATCGTGCCGCTTTCGATCGGCGACAAGATCGAGGGTACGCTGAAGTTCTACTATCGCTCGCCGCGTCGCATCACGGCAACCCAGCGTTCTATTGCCGAGGGTTTCGGTCGTCTTCTTTCGACGCAGATGGCCGCACGCGAGGTGGAGGCTCAGCGCAAGCTGGCTACCAGCATGGAGCTGAAGATGCTTCAGAGCCAGATCAATCCGCACTTCCTCTTCAATACCATCAACACTATTGCGTCGCTCATCCGCACCGATCCCATGAAGGCTCGTACGCTTCTGCGCGATTTCGCGATCTTCTATCGTCGTACGCTCGAAGATTCGTCGGAGCGCATCATGCTCTCGCGCGAGATCGAGCAGACCATGCGCTACTTCTCGTTCGAGATTGCCCGTTTTGGCGAGGAGCGTCTTGCCATGTGGATCGCAACGGCACCCGACGTGCGAGACATGATGGTTCCGCCGTTCATTCTGCAGCCGTTAGTTGAGAATGCGGTGCGCCATGCAATGCCTCCCGAGGGCCAGCTGCTCATTACCATCAATGCTGAAGTTTCCGGTGACGACATCATCGTCGAGCTGTCCGACAACGGCGTGGGCATGAGCAAGGAGGCTTGCGAGGGCGTTATGGCTCCTGCGCGTTCGACGGGCATGGGCATCGCCGTGAAGAACGTTCGCGA
>JAFYTB010000075.1 GCA_017559045.1 Eggerthellaceae bacterium
CGCCTGCGAATCCTGCAGGAGGTCTCGCTGGTGCGCTGGCGGCTATTACTCCAGAAAATGCCGTGGCGCATGCGGGGAATTGGATTGCCGCGTTTGTGCTTTGCCTGTTCCCGCTGATTGAGTCCTTCTCTCCCGCAAGTGAGGCGGCGATGGGTTTGGTTACGTACGGTGACTCTATTGAGCGCATGAACAGACTTTCGAAGGGAGAGGGAAGCGCGCCTGAGAAGGATGCTTCGATCGGCTGCTCCTCCGACAAATCTCCTTCCGTCGGAAACGCTTCTTGCGAGCCATCCCTCTGTGGTGCTGAAACGGCTCCGGTTAACCCCGTTCCCGCTATTTGCTTCGAAAACGTCTCCTTTACGTATGGGTCCGGTGCGGGCGAGGTCCTTTCGGGGTTTGATCTTCGTGTCTCCGCTGGTCAAAGGATTGCGGTGCTGGGTCGCAGTGGTGCGGGCAAATCGACGATGGCGTCTCTGGTGCGAGGTGAGCGTATGCCCAGCAGCGGATCTGTTTTCGTTGCTGGAATAAGTGCCGATTCACTGGGCGCCGAAGCGTCGAGCGTGGTTGGCGTCATTCGTCAGGATCCCCATCTCTTTAATTGGACTCTGCGTGAGAATCTTGCGCTCGCCAAGCCCTCGGCAACCGATGGCGAGTTGGCTGAAGTGCTGGAGAAGGTTGGTCTTGGAACGCTGCTCGAACGTTTGCCGAATGGTCTCGATACGATGGTCGATGAGCGTGGCCGTCGATTCTCGGGTGGCGAGCGTCATCGCATTGCCTTGGCGCGCGTGTTGCTGGCCAATACTCCCATCGTGGTGCTTGATGAGCCTTTTGCCGGGCTTGATCCGGATACCGAACAGGCTCTCATCGACGTTATGTTCCGCACCCTCGAAGGTCGGACGGTTGTTATGATCACGCATCACCTGCAGGGCGTTGCTGCGTGCGATCGTGTGGTCTTCCTCGAGGAAGGTCGGGTTGCCATTGACGGCGCGCCGACCTTCCTGGCGGGTGAGAATGCACGTTATCGTCATTTGCTCGCCGTGGACCTCTATCGATAGGATGCCGTTGCGGCAGTATTTTTGCGGCGCTTGGATCGATCCGTCTGGATTGCCTGGCGTTTACGCCCTTGTGCCTAGATCACCTGGTGTTTACGCTCTTGCGCCTAGGTCACTCGCTGCCTACGCTCTCATGGTTCTCATAGCGTTGAGGATTGCGGCGACAGCCACGCCCACGTCGGCGAGGATGGCGAGCCAGAGGTTGGCGAATCCCAGTGAAGCGAGTGCCAGCACGGCGAACTTCACTCCCAAAGAGAAGACGATGTTCTGATGCACGATTCGCATTGTCTTGCGAGCAATACGCTTGGCGAGGGCGACGCTCGAGAGGCTGTCGTCCATAAGTACGATGTCGGCTGCCTCAATGGCCGCGTCTGAGCCGATTGCTCCCATGGCGATGCCGACGTCGGATCTCATGAGGACGGGTGCGTCATTGATGCCGTCACCCACGAAGGCGAGCTTCTTGCCCTTTTCCTGGCCTGCAAGGAGCTCCTCGATCTTCGCTACCTTGTCTTGGGGTAGAAGGTTGGCGCAAATTTGAGTGATGCCCAGCTGTCTGGCGATGGGCTCTGCGGCTTCGGTTCGGTCGCCCGTCAGCATGATGGTGCGGGTGACGCCTGCTTCACGAAGGGCGGAAATCGCTTTTTCCGCACTTGGTTTAGCCGAATCGCATACCAAGATTCTCCCGATGAATTCTCCGTCAACTGCAACGTGTGCGAGCGCGCCGGCTGCCGTGTCGTCGTTTTCGCGCTCGAGCAGCTTGATGCCGCTGGCATGCATGAGCCTAGCGTTTCCGACAAGTACGGGTTGCCCGTCGATTACTGCGCTGATGCCGTGTCCGCCTGCTTCTTTAACGTTTTCGACGCGAGAAAGATCCAAGGGGCCGTGATCGCTTTCGTATGCGTTGCGGATCGCCCCGGCTATGGGGTGAGTGGAGAAGCCCTCGGCATGTGCTGCGACATACAGGACTTTCGCACCGTTGTAGGCATTGGCTGGCTCGACGTTTGCCACGGTAAAGCTACCTGTGGTGAGCGTTCCCGTTTTATCGAATGCCACGGTGTTCACATGGGAAAGCGTTTCGAGGTAGTTGCTGCCCTTGATGAGGATGCCTCGCCTCGAGGCTCCGCCAATGGCGCAGAAAAATGAAAGCGGAACCGAGATGACTAGAGCGCAGGGGCACGATACAACGAGGAAGACGAGGCCTCGCTGCACCCAGTCTGCCCAAGCTTGTCCAAGTAGCAGCGGCGGGACGATGGCGAGCAATAACGCGATTGCAACAACGGTGGGCGTGTACCAACGGGCAAAGCGGGTTATGAAGTTTTCGGTTCGGGTCTTCTTGTCGGTGGCTTCTTCGACGAGCTTCAGGATGCGGCTGACGGTCGAACTTTCGTAAGGCTTGCTTGCGCGTATCGTGAGTGCATTGGTGAGGTTCACGCAACCAGAGAGCGTCTCATCGCCCGGCTCTGCGATTCGAGGAACGGATTCGCCTGTAAGCGCGGCCGTATCGATCTGCGATTCGCCAACGACGACTACGCCGTCAAGGGGGATGCGCTCGCCTGGTTTCACCACGAATTCGTCGCCGATGCGTACGGTGCGAGGATCGACTTGCTCAAGCACGCCGTTTCGCATGACGTTCGCGTACTCCGGTGCGATGTCCATCATCTCTCTGATTGATTTTCGGGATTTACCCACTGCGTAGCTTTGGAGAAGTTCGCCGACCTGGAAGAAGAGCATGACGGCGGCGCCTTCAGCCATATGCGGGTCGCTTTCGGGGAAGAAGACCAAGGCAAATGCGCCGAATGTGGCGACGGTCATGAGGAAATCTTCGCCGAACACCTGACCGCGGCCAATGTTTCGGAAAGCGCCGAGGATCACGTCGTATCCAGCTAAAAGGTAGGGGATGAGGTAAAGCACGAACTCGACGGCGATACTGTTGACGCCAAGCTGAAGACCCAGCGTGTCAGCGTAGCCGAGTTTTACGAGTACTGTGATGATAACGAACAGCGCAATTGCGATAGCCATGCGGATGATGGTGCGCTTGTTGTGGTCGTGGTCATGATCGGTGGCGTGATCGTGGCCGCATCCGCACCCGCACCCACATGAATTTGCGGAAGCTTGTTCTTTTTCGGTTTCATGGTTGCACCCGCACGAGGTGCAACAATTCTTTTCGATATCCATGGTGTTACTCGCAAATATGGCTCATACCCTGAGCGAGTATGGTATGGACATGGTCGTCGGCGAGCGAGTACACCATATTTTTGCCCTCGCGGTGGAAGCGAACGAGACGTGCCTGCTTGAGGATGCGGAGCTGATGCGAAACGGCGCTTTGCGTCGCTCCGACGGCTTCGGTGATGTGTGCGACGCAGAGATCCTGGTCCATGAGAGCGAAGAGAATCTTAATGCGCGTGGTGTCCGAGAACACTTTGAACAGATCGGCGAGATCGTAGAGCATCTCTTCTTCGGGCATGCCGGATATTTCTAAAGCGACGTGGTCGCAGCATTCTGGGGTGTGGGGGTTGGGCTCTGCGATGCTGGAAGGCTCGTGCGTGCGCTTGTTGTGCTCCATGGTTACTCCTGTGCTATAACGTATGTTCAATTGTTCATATGTTATAGACGAAATTAGTTATTAAATCAAGCATGCAATCCGAGTTCGGTGGGTACCGTGCGCCGTTTCTCCCCGCCGTGCACCTGTGTCGAGGGTAGTTCTAAGAATTTTGCCTTTCTTGCGTCGTAGGCTTTGCATACGGAAGGGAGGGCTCTGTGGAAGACTTAAAAGGCCAGCTAACTTTGCGCGGCGTGCTTGTCGGCTGCATTGGCTGTGCGGTTATCACCGCATCTTCGGCGTATATTGCCCTCAAGATGGGTGCGCTTCCGTGGCCGATTGTGTTTGCGGCGCTTGTCTCCCTGTTCTTCCTCAAGGCCGTCTCCAAGGGATCCGCGTCGCTCAACGAGGCGAACGTCACCCACACGGTGATGTCAGCTGGCGCCATGGTGGCGGGCGGACTCGCCTTCACCATCCCTGGTGCCTGGATGCTTGGGTTGGCTGACGAGATCAGCGTGGAGCATATGCTCGTCGTCTCGCTCGCCGGTGTCGCAGTGGGTCTTGTGTGCACCGCGATCTTGCGCAGTCATTTTGTTGATGAAGCCGAATTGGAATTTCCTATTGGCCAAGCCGCTGCGCAAACGCTGATTGCGGGCGATGCAGGCGGCTCGATGGGGAAGAAGCTGTTTGGGGCTATGGGTTTTGCTGGTGCGTTCGCCGTCTTGCGCGATGCGCTTGGTGTTATTCCCTCCATGGTGCTGGCCCTTCCCATTCCCGGAGTAACGTTCGGAATTTATCTTTCTCCGATGATGCTCTCCATTGGCTATTTGGTGGGCACGGGTGCTGTGCTCGCATGGTTCGCAGGAGCCGTTTTCGGTAACTTCGGCATCGTCGTTGCGGGAAGCGCTGCGGGTTTTTGGGATGTTTCTGCTGGTCAATCGCTTGTTTCTAGTGTGGGAATGGGCGTTATGATGGGCTGCGGTTTCGCGGTTGTATTCAAGGATGTTGCTCCGAGGGCTATTTCGGCTCTGCGCTGCAGTTCTGCTCGTTCGGCCGTATCTTCCGCCTTCGGTTTGACGGCTGGATTTGCGGGACTCATTGTTGCTGCGGTTGTTGTGGCCCTTTGCATGGGTCTCTCCTTGAGTCCCGTTGCTAGCGTCGTTCTGGTTCTTCTTGCTTTTGTTGCCACATCTATGAGTGCCCAAAGTGTTGGCCAGACGGGTATCGACCCTATGGAGATCTTCGGCCTAATCGCACTGCTGCTCATTGCGGCTTTCTCTGATGTCTCACAGGTTCAGCTTTTCTTCATTGCCGCCGTGGTTGCAGTTGCATGCGGACTTGCCGGCGATGTTATGAACGACTTTAAAGCTGGCCGCATGCTGGGAACGAATCCCCGAGCCCAGATTGTCGGTCAGGCAATTGGCGCTGTGCTGGGAGCGTTTGTGTCGGTTGCGGTCATGCTTGTGCTGCTGAAGGCTTACGGCGCGGATGCCTTTGGTCCTGGGGGAGCGTTTGTCGCTGCGCAGGCGTCGGTTGTCGCCACGATGGTCTCGGGAATCCCGTGCGTTCCGGCCTTTCTGATCGGTCTTGCGCTGGGCTTTGCCCTCCATTGCTTGAGGTTGCCCTCAATGATGATTGGCTTGGGCATTTACCTGCCGTTCTATTTGTCGCTTACCGCTTTTCTCGGTTGCATGGCGAAGCTTGCTTATGACTGGGTGGGTAAACGTCGCCTTGCAGATCTGGATGAGGCCGAACGTGCCGAAAAGGAAGCGGCTCGTCAGGAAACAGGCTTGGTTGTGGCTTCGGGTCTGCTTGGTGGCGAATCGATCGTCGGCATCGTGATCGCGCTCGTTCTTACATTCAGCGGTTTCATTTTGTAAGAGCGTGACACTTGAGGGACGGAGTTAGCTGACGGATGGGCTCGTAGCTGCTGTCACATTTTCGCGAAAATGTGACAGCAGCTACG
>JAFYTB010000004.1 GCA_017559045.1 Eggerthellaceae bacterium
CACGAAGAGGGGCGCCGAAGCGCCCCCAAGTATCTCTATTGAGTTACCCCGAAACCTAGTTCCAGGTACCAGGCTCCATGCTGGCCGGATCGTTGTAGGCAATGAGCTCGTCCATGGTGACGAACTTGTAGCCGCGCTCAACCAGCTTCGGGAGAGCGATCCTGAGCGCCTCAACCGTCTGGGTACGATTGCCGCCGCCGTCGTGCATGTGAACCACGTCACCCGGCTCGGAAGACAGGATTGCCTGAGCGATAGCATCAGCGCCAGGACGTGCCCAGTCCTGCGTATCGACGTTCCAGCCGATCTCGGCGTCAACGTAGGGAGCGAGCGTCCACACGATGTCGCCCGAGTAATTGCCGCCGGGAGCGCGGATGATGCGGCTTGCCTCCTGGCCCGTGATGGCCTTGATGGCCTCGTAGCCCTTGGTGATCTCGGCGATCTGCTCTTCAGCCGTCATGTAGGTGAGGTTTACACCCTGGCCACTGCCCTCGGCGTGATCCCAGGTGTGCGTGCACAGCTGATGACCTTCATCGACAATGCGCTTCGTAGCCTCGGGGTAATCGTCGATCTGGTTACCAATGGTGAAGAACGTAGCCTTCGCGCCATACTGCGCCAGGATATCGAGAATCTGGTCGGTAGTTTCAGGCCACGGACCGTCGTCGAAGGTCAGCGCGATAACCTTATCGGCTCCCACATCGGCGTTGTAGCTCTTGTACATAGCATCAGAAACGGGCGTGATGACCGTCTCGACGGTCAGGCCAGACGTTGCACCCGTGCGAACCTCAGTCACACCCTGAACGCCATCGACATAATGATGGATGCTGCCAACGCCCGCAACAGACTGACCGGGATCGACGTAGACCTCGCTGACGGAATACTCCTCCATGATGTCCTTGCCGTCGCTCACCTGAATGACGTCGTCCTTATGAAGCTTAATGGTGCCGTCGATAACTTCCTTCTCATTGAGAACGGCGCTGAACCTGTCGCCACCGCCCTCAGTGATGATGCTGTTGTCAACCGCAATGAAGTCACCGGCAACGGGAGACACGACACCCTCATTGATGACGTCATCGATGGTGGTACCGCGCTCGAGCGTCTTGGTCATGCCGTTGATGCTGACCTCGAACTGAGCCGGGTTCACGATGTTGTAAATGCCAAAGCCCGCACCGAAGAGCGCAAGAGCGACCATGATGACAAGCACCTTGCTGATGGGGTTGCCGCCACGACTACGGCCGCGCTGCGAAGAGTAATTCGCGCTTCCGTAACGACCCGCATCGCCACCCAGAGGCTTCATGCCATCGACTTCGGCACGCGAGGCAGCGCGGGCGGCTTCGGCGCGCGAAACGCGAGTGCGAGCAGAACGACGAGCGGAAGCTTCCGCGGATTCCGACGCTTCGATCTCGGGAATTTCGTCAACTTCCACAGACCTTGCGGAACGTGCAGAACGGGCAGCATTCCTTCTATCAGCAGAAGAAGCAGACGCATAGCGATCGGCGTAGCGGTCGGAATACTGGCCACCACCACGAACCGCACGACGATCGGCGTACGGATCGGAGTACTGGTCGCCGTACTGATCGGTGTACAGACCGGAATACTGAGCGTCGCCAACCTGAGCATTGTAAGCATCGCGTCGAGCGCGAGGATTGGCAGAAGAATAAGAGCTGCGGCTCTCGACCATCACGCGATCGGCGCCAGCAGAACGCGATTCACCGCGGCTCGAACGACCACTATAGCGCGGGTTGTTCGCCTGGGCAGACTCATAGGAATTGGCACGCGAGGCGCGGCCGTCATCATAAGCAGAGCTGCGGGATCGCTGGGAAGAAGCGCCTTCGCGCGTGCTGTAGGAATAACGCTCTTCGTAAGATCGATAAGAGCGGGGGTTGTTGCGCGACGGAGACCCGTTAGGGTAACGCTGATCGGGCATAGAAAGTCCTCCTGCGTTTGTGGTGCGTTTTTCGTAGGCGCCATTATACCGCCTCACCCACAGGACAAGGCCTCCCGCACCGTAACGTCACCAAATACCCGAACCTAGGATCTGGATCCTGAAGAAACGGAACGATCAAGAATCGCAGCGGCGTGCGCTTACTGAGCCCAAGCAGACAGCATCTCGTGGGCATGAGCAAGCGAGCTCGACGTGATCTCACCGGAAAGCATGCGTGCGATTTCGCGTTCACGGTCTTCGCCAGCAACCTCGCGCAGCGTAGTGACCGGCACATCGTCACCCGACTTCTCAACCACATAATGCGCGTCACCAGCAACCGCGATCTGCGCCAGATGTGTGATGACGATAACCTGGTGCGTCTTCGCCAAATCGGCAATCACACGCGCCAGAGCCAAAGCCGTAGCACCACCAACGCCAGCGTCAACCTCATCGAACACCAGCGTAGAGACCTTGTCCTGCGCACCGAGCACAGCCTTAACTGCCAGCATCACACGGCTTATCTCGCCGCCCGAGGCAATCTTCGCCAGCGGACGAGCCATCAGCTGTGCACCAGGACAGAAGAAGAACTCAACCGCCGAAGGACCGCCCTTAGTCCAAGCCGA
>JAFYTB010000076.1 GCA_017559045.1 Eggerthellaceae bacterium
GCTCCGCGAGACAATGGCTACACGCTTATCGAGTGCAAGCTGTTCACTGGTCGCACTCATCAGATTCGCGTTCATATGCAGTATACGAAGCATCCCATTGTCGGTGATCCCGTCTACAATGCGCATGCTCCGCGTGAGGCATCCGCTCAGCTTGGTTTGGAGAGGCAGTTCCTGCACTCCTTCCGTATTGGTTTCGATCATCCTATCGAGGGCAATCGACTTGAGTTTGCCGACAATCTTCCTTCCGACCTTCGTGGCGTTCTCGATCGTCTTCAGGCAAGGAGTATGGGCAAGACCGAGGCCGGTAGGGAAGTGGAAGAGCTTCAGGCTTCTGCGCCGTTCCCGTCGATAGAGGGGAGCCTCTATGGCTTCTAATGAGGATTTCGGGCGAGTTGGCATAGTCCTGGCTAACACCGGCACGCCTTCCGAGCCTACGCCTCGTGCTGTGCGCCGCTATTTGCGTCGGTTTCTCAGCGATAAGCGTATTGCGCCCATGAATCCTCTCGCTTGGGGCCTGATTCTGAATTTCTTTATCCTGCCCAAGCGTTCGAAAGCCAGTGCGGCTAAGTATCAGAAGATTTGGACCAAAGAGGGTTCTCCCCTTAAGGTTTCTCAGGAGAAGCTTGCTCGCTATCTTCAGGCGCGTTATTTGGAGTTTGGCTACGATGTGTGTGTGGAGTCGTATCTGAATTACGGCGACCGCAGCATGTCTCAGGTTTTTGCCTCGCTGAAAGACAAGGGCTGCTCAAAGATCGTTGTGCTTCCTCTGTATCCTCAGAGCGCGTATTCAACTACGGGCTGTATCAAGGATTGCGTCGAGGCGGCTCGTTCTGCTCTGCCTGCTTCCTGTAAGGTTGAGGTTGTTGAAAGCTACTCTGATAATGATGTGTATCGTCGTGCGATAGCTCGTTCCATCGAGGCTGCTGGCTTCGATGTTGATTCGACCGATCGCGTTCTGTTCTCTTATCACTCCATTCCTGTGCAGGATATTGAGTCTGGCGACGCTTATGAACTCCAGGTCGGCTCTTCGAGCCTCATGATTGCGAGTGAGCTTGGCATAGATCGTCGTCGATGGACCATTGGCTATCAGTGCCGCTTTGATAAGGGTCGCGATTGGCTTAAGCCGTTTACGAAAGACATTCTTAAGCGATGGGCTCAGTCTCCTGCGAAGGGGCGCATCTTCTTTGTGTGTCCAAACTTTGCCATTGATTGTCTTGAGACGCTTTACGATATCGACCATGAAATCAAGCCGTATTATTTGGCCCAGTGCAGGGAGGCGGGTTTCGAGGTCGATGAGTCCGATTTCGTTTACGTTTCCTGCCTTAACGCAACGAAAGCCCACATCAGGGTTCTTGTTGATGTCTTGAAGCCCTATATTGAGGGTTAATCATCTAGCTTGTGTTTCTGCCGCTTATCTATGCGGCTTGGTGAATAGGAGGACGCCATGAGCAATAAACAGCCGTGTGTTTTGCTTGGCGTAACCGGTTGTATTGCTGCTTATAAGAGCTGTGAGATTGTTCGCGGTCTGCAGAAGGCTGGCGTGCGTGTGAAGGTTGTTATGACCGAGCATGCTACCGAGTTTGTGGGTCCGACCACGTTCCGCGCCCTTACTCATGAGCCTGTCGCAGTCGGGCTTTTCGATAACCCCGGCGACCCCATTCACCATATTTCCCTTGCGCAGGAATGCGATCTCTTCCTCATTGCGCCGTGTACTGCCAATGTTGCCGCAAAGATAGCTCATGGCATCGCTGATGACCTGCTGACCACTACGGCTTTGGCAACTCCCGCGCCAATTGTTCTTGCACCCGCCATGAACGTTGGTATGTATGAAGCCGCCGCAACACAGGACAACTTCGAGATCCTGCGCCGTAGAGGCGTTCGCTTCATCGACTCTGCCTCGGGATACCAAGCTTGCGGTGATGTGGGAAAGGGCCGTCTTGAGGAACCCGAGATTATTGTTGAGCGTGTGCTCGAGATGCTGGAAGAGCTTTCCTCTGCAGATCAGGAAGAGGCTCTTCGTGATCTCGAGGGCAAGCGTGTCATGATTACGGCTGGTCCGACAGTTGAACCCATCGATGCGGTCCGTTATATCTCTAATCATTCCAGCGGAAAGATGGGCTACGCATTGGCTAAAGCCGCTATTCAGCGAGGGGCGCAGGTCACTCTCGTGTCCGGTCTTGTCTCCATTGCCGAACCGGAGGGCGTTGCGCTTGTCCGTGTTGGTTCTGCGAGGGAAATGCTCTCTGCCGCTGAAGAGGCTTTTGAATCTGCTGACATCTCGATTTTTGCCGCTGCTGTTGCGGATTTCCGCCCTGAGAATGCTTTTGATTACAAGCTAAAAAAGGGCTCTGATGACCAGGATCTCCGCACTGTCGTGTTGGTTGAGAACCCCGATATTCTCAAAACGCTTGGCCATGTCAAACGGGACGCTCAGGTTGTTGTTGGCTTCGCAGCTGA
>JAFYTB010000077.1 GCA_017559045.1 Eggerthellaceae bacterium
TAAGAGTAGGCGGGTGTTTTCTCGAGGACGCTGAATTAAGGGAATGGCTCGAGAGCGTTGCCCCAAAAAGAAAGCCGCCCAATCGGGCGGCTTTCGATCAAAAGCAATGAGTTTGGCTCATTCTTCCTTTACTTCACCTCGGGGAGGCTTGCGGCGGCGACGGACTGGCCAACGCGGCGCATCATCTCGTCGGGCAGGGTGACGTTCACCTGAGCTGCGAGCTCCGGATACTCCTCGTCAAGGACGCGGTTGCACTCGCTGATGATGAGGTCTCCGCCAACGCCAGAGGTCACGCGACCGAGGATAAGCAGGGTCTCGATGTTGTAGAAGGCGCTGTAGAGAACCAGGGTGTGTGCCAGGTAGATGCCAATGGAGCGGAAGATGTCGAGAGCGCCCTCGTGACCCTCGTTAGCGAGGCCCTGAACAACCTTCAGCTTCTCGGCCGGGGAGAGCTCGGGGTCGAGCTCGATGCCTGCAGCGGGAGCAAGCTTGATAACGCAGTCCTGGCTGAAGTACTTGCAGCCAACGCCGTAGTCGAAGGACCACTCGTCCTGCATAGCGGTGGGAGCCAGGTCGACCGGAGCGAATGCGAGCTCGTTGATCCAGCCGAGAACGTTGCCGTCGGCGTTAACGTAACCAACAGCCTCGGAGGTGCCCATGGCGATGCCGAGAATGTTGCCCTTGCCGGTGCTCATGTAGCCAGCGAGTGCAGTGACGTCGCCGTCGTTAGCAACGACCAGCGGCACGTCGCCGATTTCAGCAGCAGCGCGGGTGTAGATGCTCTTGACCTCTTCACGACGCTCGCGCGGAACCTTGATGAACAGGGAAGCGACCATGGGCTGGTTGTTGACGTAATCGCCAGCGGAGGAAACGCCGATTGCGTCGACGCGCGGCATCTTGGAAGCAGCGGTCTTGAATGCGGTGACGATCTCCTCGAAGTGATAGGTCGGATCCTCGGTGATCTTCGGGAACCAGACGACCTCTTCGGAGTAGACAGACTCGCCGTCGATAACAGCGGAAACCTTACGGTCAGAACCGCCGGCGTCGAAGCCGATGCGGCAACCCTCGGTGTGGCCGCCGATAGCCTTCGGAGCCTCGTTTGCAGCCGGGAAGTCAGCCTCGGAAACAGCGATGACCTCGAGGTTCTTCTCGTACAGGTCGTTTACGAAGCCGTGGTCGAATGCGCGCTCGCCCTCGGGGGAGTAGACGCCAGCCAGCTTAGCGGCAATGTCGTCGCAACCGCAGATGTAAACGCGGAAGCCGCCGATGCTCCACAGGGAGAACTTGACAAGACGCTCGACGTAACGGAAGTCTGCCTCTGCGAACTCGCCGCCGCGGATGAAGCTCTTGCGGACGGAGATCAGACCGTCCTCGCGCTCGACAGCGATAGCGATGGGCTGCTCGGCACCCTTCAGGTACTCCTGCATCCAGACGCCAAAGGGAACGAAGGCGTCGTCGAGAACCGGCATGTTCTTAACGTCGTACTCAATACCCAGATAGTTCATTAGTCCGGTATTCCTTTCTTTTTATTTCAGCTCTGCTGAGCTTTGCTCATTGCGTAACGGACCGCAAGTGGCCCGTATGGTGCCCGACCTCGCGATGCGGGTCGGGCGTTTGGTTCTTAGTCGCCGATGATCTCGGTGAGAACACGCTCGGTCATAGCAAGCGCGCGCGGCACGTGGAAGGGGCCCTTGAACGTGGAACCCTTGGTGGAGGGCATGGTGGGCAGGCCGTCGCGGCGCAGGTAGCCGTACCACTCGCCGTACTCGGGGTCGGCGAAGTGGCCCTTGCAATACTCGACGGTCTCGAAGAGCCAATTCAGGAAGTACTCATCCTTGGTGTCGCGGTAGGCCTTGGAGGCGGCGATCATGATCTCGTTGTGGGGCCACCACAGCTTCATGTCGTGCTCATAAGCCTCGGGCGGCAGGCCCTGGGCGTCGATGAAGTAGAGCAGTCCGCCGTACTCCTTGTCCCAGCCTGCCTCGATGGCAAGACGGAAGATGTCGCGAGCGGTTGCGTGGAGCTCCTCGTCACCGCGGGTGTTTGCCTCGTCCATCATGAACCAGCTGCACTCGATGTCGTGGCCGGGGTTGACGACGCGACCTGCGGTGTACCAGAGCTCGGGCGTTCCGTCGGGGGCAACGCTCTCAAGCGTGCAGCCGAGCTCGGGATGATAGTGAAGCTTCACGATGGCGTCGATCATTTCCTGGGAGTGCTTGTTGTACTCCTCGGCGTTAGCGGGGTCGACGCGGCGCATGATGCCGATGATGTTGAGGAAGATCATCGGCTCGCCCAGACCGCGGGTCTGACGAGTCTCGGCGATGGTCTTCGGGCCCATGCCCGTGGGATCCTCGGTTGCGCCGGTGATGAGGCCGTAGATGGTCTGATAGGCCCAGCGTGCACGACGCAGGTGCTCTTCGTCGCCGGTCACGCCGTAGTACTCGGCGTTAGCGATGCAATAGAAGCCCTCGGAGAAGCTGTAGCGGCGCTGACGCAGCGGCTTGCCCTCTGCCGTCACCGTAAAGTACAGGCGATCGCCAGCCTCGTGATTGATGCAGTGATCCTCGAGGAAGTCGATGCAGCTCTTGGCTGCCTCAAGCCACTCGGGACGTGCGCCGTACAGATGGCACAGATAGGAGAAGGTCCAGCCGCAGCGGCCCTGCATCCACACGCTCTTGTCGGTGGAATAGACCTTACCCGTGCGATCGAGGCAGGTGTAGCAGCCGCCGTTCTCGCGGTCGATGCCGTTCTTAAGCCAGAAGTCGATGCAGGTATCGAGCTCGGCGCGAACCCAGTCACGCGTCTCGATGATCTTCTGCATGTTGTCGTTGGTGCTCAAAGGAGTTCCTCCTGTTGTTTGACGAATGGGGAATCTCATGATGAGGCGCCGCAGCGTTAACTGCGGCGCCTTGGATTCGTGCGACTTGCGTGTGTCGATGCGGCTTGCCGCCGTTTCATCGACGGGTACGATTCGCTACTGGCGGATGGGGGCGTCGGGATCCATGAGGCCGCCGGCCTTCAGAACCTCGACGATAGCCTGAACGTCTTCGCCCTTGAGTGCCTGGACGGGCTCGCGCATCTGGTTCGTGTTGAACACGCCCATCTGCCACAGAGCGGTCTTGAAGGCGCCGACGCCAGCACCGAAGCCGACGGTAGCCTTGACGCGACGGGTCATGAACATGAGGCGAGCCAGGTGATCCTGGATTTCCTTCACGCGTGCCCAGTCGCCAGCCTGTGCTGCCTTCCACTGCTCGACGTAGCTGACGGGGTCGATGTTGCCGAGGCCCGGAACGGAGCCGTCGGCGCCAGCCAGGTAAGCGCCATCGACGCAGACCTCATGGCCGGTGAACAGCTGCAGCGGGTGGCCGGCATCTTCGTTCTCGAGGATGAGCCAGCGGAATGCGACGTCGTCGCCGGAGGAGTCCTTGACGCCCTGGAGGACGCCGTCCTGGCCGAGGCGAACGAGCATGGTGGGATCAAGCTTCGTGTGGACGCACTGCGGGAGGTCATATGCGAACAGCGGAAGATCGGTGTACTCGCGGATTGCGCGGAAGTGGCGCTCGACCTCCTTCGGGCCGCCAAGTGCGTAGAACGGTGCGGTTGCGACGAGAGCGTCAACGCCGAAGCCGGTAGCACGCTTGGCCTGGTCGACTACGCGCATGGTCTCCATGTCGATGATGCCTGCAAGCACAGGGACGCGACCGTTGACGATAGCGACAGCCTCCTGCAGCACGTGATAGCGCTGAGCGTCGGTGAGGAATGCCACCTCGCCGGAGGAGCCGAGGAAGAACAGGCCGTCAACGCCTGCATCGATCATGCGGTTAATGCTGCGATCGAATGCTTCGAGATCGAGCGTCTTCTTCTCGGACAGGGGGATGACCACGGGCGGAATCACACCGCGGAATTGGGAGGTATCCATAAACCAACCTTCTTTGAACGGTATTGGTACATACGTCGAAAAATTATAGTTTTTATACCCCATCCGTTCAAGAAAGGAATGGTCTGAGAGTTGCTGCTTCAGGGCTCTTTTTCGCGTCTCAATCTTGAGCTTTTGTGTTGCATTTGTTATATAGCAGATATAACAAATCATCGTAAGCTGGAAGGGAGGCTCTTGTGTTGCTTTCTATTGACCATGCAGCCCCTGAGCCCATATATCTTCAGATCCGTACGCAGGTTGTGACTGCTATTGCGCGCGGTGAACTTCATCCTGGAGATCGCTTGCCCTCGGTTCGGGCTTTGGCGAGCGATTTAGGCGTAAATCTGCATACAGTTAATAAGGCGTATGCGCTACTGCGCGATGAGGGGTACTTGGTTATGCGCGGTCGGAGCGGGGCGCGTATAACCGATCCCGCGGATCTGCATGCCTCGGTTGGCTGCGAGGTGGGCGATGAGCGTTTGGCGGCCAGCTTGCATCAGCTTGCGCTCGAGTATCGCGCACGTGGGGGAACGCTTGAGGAGTTTGGGCACATTGCCTTGCAGCAGGCCCGGCAAGCCTTCGAGGATGCTTAACCTCGCCACA
>JAFYTB010000078.1 GCA_017559045.1 Eggerthellaceae bacterium
CTGCAGGCCGTGCACAAGGAGCGCGCGACCGCCCTCTACGGCGTGCCGACCATGTACATCGCCGAGCTCAACCACCCCGACTTCGAGAGCTACGACCTCTCGAGCCTGCGCACCGGCATCATGGCCGGCGCCTCCTGCCCGCCCGACCTCATGCGCGAGGTCATGGAGAGGATGAACATGCGCGAGATCACGATCTGCTACGGCCTCACCGAGGCCAGCCCCGTGTTCACGCAGACCTCCGTCGACGACGACGTCGAGCACAAGTGCGAGACGGTGGGCCGCAGGCACCCGCCCGTGGACGTGCGCGTGGTCTCGCCCGACGACGGCCACATCTGCGCCCCCGGCGAGCACGGCGAGCTGTGCGTCAGGGGCTACAACGTCATGAAGGGCTACTACAAGATGCCCGAGGAGACGGCGCGCGCCATCGACGAGGACGGCTACCTGCACTCCGGGGACCTCGGCACGGTCGACGAGGACGGCTACTACCGCGTCACCGGCCGCATCAAGGACATGATCATCCGCGGCGGCGAGAACATCTACCCGCTGGAGCTGGAGAACTTCCTCATGGGCATGCCCGAGATCCTCGACGCCCAGGTCGTGGGCGCCCCGGACGAGAGGTACGGCGAGATCGTGGTCGCGTTCGTGCGCGTCCACCCCGGCCACGAGGACCTCACCGAGGACGACGTGCGCGAGTGGGCCATCCCGCGCATCGCGCGCTACAAGGTGCCCAAGCGCGTCTTCATCGTCGACGACTTCCCGATGACGCCGTCCATGAAGATCCAGAAGTTCAAGCTGCGCCAGATGGCGGACGAGCTGGTCAACGGGTCCAAATAGGGATTCGCTCTCCAATTTGTGTACAAATTGTGTACAATCACTTTTCAAGTTACCCCACTGTGCAGTGTTGCGGGTGGGGTTTTCTTGGATAGCTTGGGGCTCCCTCGCTATCGAAGGACTTAAGTTGTCGTAAAGAATGAGAAAGGGAAGGGTATGTCTGAAGAACTGCTCGCTACCGAAGAGCAAGCCTCTGGTAATACTCCGAAGCCTTGGTATAAGCGTTTCTCGCTTACCACCTGGATCTTCATTGCCTTGGTGCTCGGAGTTGTCGCAGGCTTGGCCTTGCAGGGTACGCCTGAGATCGCTGATACGTACATCAAGCCTCTCGGCACCATCTTCATGAACCTCATCAAGATGATCGTCGTTCCGCTGGTTATCTTCTCCATCATTGCGGGCGTTATTTCGCTCGAGGATGTTAAGAAGGTTGGCACCATCGGCGGCAAGACCATCGTGTTCTATCTTGCTACCACTGCATTTGCTGTCACGCTCGGTATTCTCTTCGCCAATATCATGAATGTTGGCGCCAACTACGTGCTTCCTTCTAGCGCGCTTGAGTACGAAGCTGCTGCGGCTCCGTCCTTCATTGAGACCATCGTTAACATCTTCCCGTCGAACTTCGTCCAGCCCATGGCTAGCGCCACGATGCTTCAGGTTATCGTCATCGCTCTGTTCTTTGGCTTCGGTATCATCGGCGTTGGCAAGAAGGCTAAGCCCGTTGCCGACTTCGTGAACTCCATGTCCGACGTCTGCATCAAGATCATGCAGTACATCATCGCCATCGCTCCGTTTGGCGTTTTCGGCCTCATCACTCCTGTTGTCGCCAACAATGGTCCGGACGTGCTTCTTCCGCTTCTGTGGCTCATCGTTGTCGCTTACGTCGCGATGATCATCCACATGGCGCTTGTCTACTCTGGCCTTATTAAGCTTGTTGCTCGTAAGAGCGTTCTCGGCTTCTTTAAGTCCATCGCTCCCGTTATGGGCTTCTCTTACGCATCTGCTTCTTCGGTTGGTACGCTTCCGCTGAACATGAACTGCACCGAGAAGAATGGCGTCTCCCGCGAGGTCACTTCCTTCGTTCTTCCGCTCGGCGCTACCATCAACATGGACGGCACTGCAATCTATCAGGGTGTTTGCGCCATCTTTATTGCTCAGGTCTTCGGTATCGACCTCACCATCGGCCAGCAGGTCACCATCGTCCTCACCGCTGTTCTCGCTTCTATCGGTACCGCTGGTGTTCCGGGTTCTGGCATGATCATGCTTGCCATGGTTCTCCAGTCCGTCGGTCTTCCGGTTGAGGGCATCGCACTCGTCGCTGGCGTCGACCGTATCCTCGACATGATGCGCACCGTCGTTAACGTGACTGGTGACTCTTGCGTCGCAAACTGCGTTGATGCAGTCGAGAAGCGCAAGGAGATCAAGAAGGCTGCCGCTGCTTAAGCGTCACTCTTTATGATTCCATTGGTTGGGCCCCTTTTGGGGCCCAACTTTTTTGGTTTGATCAGGGTTTTGTGGATGGATGTTTACGAAATCTCCACCATTGGAGCTCTGGTAATGCGTTCGCTTACGTGCTAAAATCTTTTCATCGTGTGCTTCGGCGCGCTCTATACTTTCGCATTTGAGGAAAGTGGGCTTAGTCCCGCTTTCTTTTTATGTTTGGGCAAAAACGCTTTCGAAGTACATAGTCGGCAGGATATTAAGGAGGATATGTGCTCTCTGCCAAAGAACAGCAGCTGCTCGAAGCACTCGAGCCGCGCGCTTCCGAAGAGGGAGTGGAGATTGTCACCATCGAAGTGGTTGGCGCCAAGAAGGCTCCTACCATTCGTGTGTACATCGACACCGTCGAGGGTGTGAGCTTCGATGAGCTGTCTGCAGCTCAGTCTTGGATCAACGACATCATGGATGAACTCGATCCTTTCCCTGGAGCTTACATGCTCGAAGTTTCCTCTCCGGGCATCGATCGCCCGCTGCGTACGCTCGAGCATTTTGCTCAGTACGAAGGAGACACTGCGGTCATTAAGATGTCCTCCTCCGACACCGGTAGGAGCAATTGGACCGGAACCTTGGCAGGTGTTGACGGCGAGTCCGTTCTGCTTATGGTCGACGGACAGATCGAAACCCTGCCCATTAACAAGATCAAGCGTGCCCACATCAAGGGCGTAATCGATTTCAACGCATAGGAAAGGAAAGAAGACGTGGCAACTTCTGAACTGATTGAGGCTTTGCAGCAGCTTGCGCATGAGCGTAAGGTTGACGAGTTCTATCTTATCGAGCGCCTGGAGGCTTCTCTCGCTCGCAGCTATCAGCATATTCTTGACCTCGAGTGGGACGCACGCGTTACCATCGATCGTCAGACTGGTCATATCTATGTTTACGAGCTCGTTCCGGTGGGTGAGCCCGATCCCGAGACCGGTGAGTACACTGAGTTTGAGGAGCGTGACGTTACCCCCGCTGACGTGAGCCGTATTGCTGCTCAGAATGCAAAGGGCGTTATCGCTAGCATCGTTCGCGAGGCTGGCCGTCAGTCCATTTACGAGGAGTTCAGCGGTCGTGTCGGCGACCTTGTGACCGGCACCGTTCTTCAGGGCACCTCTGATTTCACCATCATCAAGATTCGCGAGGGCGTTGAGGCCGAGCTTCCTCACTACGACGTGAAGCGCACCGCTACCGAGCGTAACGAGCGCCCCGCAAACGAGCACTATCGCCACAACCAGCGCCTCAAGGTGCTGATCATCGAGGTTCGCGACCCCAACTCCGACGCACCTCGTATGCGCGGTGAGCAGGCACGTCCTTCCATCGTTGTTTCCCGTACTCATCCTGATCTCATCCGTCGACTCTTCGAGATCGAGGTTCCCGAGATCTATGACGGCATGGTTGATATTAAGTCCATTGCTCGTGAGCCTGGCGCACGTTCCAAGGTTGCCGTTGCTTCCCGCGAGGCAAATCTGGATCCCGTGGGCGCATGCGTTGGCCCGAAGGGCTCTCGTGTCCGCATGGTCGTCGAGGAGCTTCGCAACGAGCGCGTCGATGTCATTCAGTGGGATGAGAACCCGGCGGTCTATGTCGCCAATGCTCTCTCCCCGGCTAAGGTTTCCCATGTTCTCATCGACGAGGCAAATCACTATGCAACCGTCGTTGTTCCCGACGATCAGCTCTCCCTCGCCATTGGCAAGGAAGGCCAGAACGCACGTCTTGCTGCACGCCTCACTGGCTGGCACATCGACATCAAGAGCGCGAGCTTCGCAGGTTCCGCTGCTGCTCCGAAGAATGTTCTCATCGACGAGGAAGAGGATTTCGATGACGATTTCGGCTTCTGCGTCTATGAGGGCGATGACGGCAACCGCTGCCGCAACCATGCACGTCCCGGCAGCCGTTACTGCGGCATTCATGCCGACTTCGAGGACTAAATCGTATTAGGCAGGTTCGTCAATTGACGCAGGAAAGAAACATACGTCAGAGGAGCTGCATCGGATGCGGCTTGCATGAGGCGAAGGATCAGCTTCACCGCATTGTGCGCGATCCTCGGGGGTCGGTTTCCTTTGACGGAACTGGTCGAAAGGCTGGGCGTGGCGCCTATGTGTGCTCCGCCGCATGCCTCGCTAAGGCCGGTAAGACCAAGAAGCTCGACCGTGCGCTTCGCACGCGTGTGAGCAGTGAAGATTTTGAACGTATTGCGGGCGAGATCGCCTGCGTCAACGACGCGACCGATCGTTAATAGAAGGAGCGGTGTATGGGTAGCATGCGCGTACAGGAGCTAGCAAAAGAATTCAATATGTCGAGCAAGGATCTGCTCGATCGTATTCGTGATATGAAGATCCCGGCAAAGTCTCATGCAAGCATTCTCTCTGATGCTCATGTAGACGCCATTCGTAAGAACCTCGAGCCTGCTATTAAGCAGCGCGCAGGTCGGCTTGAGGCTGAGGAGGCAGCCGCTCTTGCTGCTGAGCAGGAGAAGGCTGAGCAGGAGAAGGCTGAGGCAGAGGCTGCACGTCGTGCTGCCGTTGAGAAGGAGCTCGCTGAGCGTGAGGCAGCTCGTGCCGCACGCGGTGGCGACCGTGTTGAGGCTGTGGCTGCTGAGCCCGAGGCTAAGCCTGCTGTTAAGAAGGCACCTGTGAGCAGTTCTTTCGAGAGCCTTGCTAACCAGATTGAGGCTGAGAAGCAGCGCGTTGAGCGTGAGCGCGCTGAGGCTCAGGCACGCAAGCGCGCCGAGAAGGCCGCTGCTGAGGTTGCTAAGAAGCAGGCTGTCGAAGAGGCTCTTCGCAGCAGGGGCGGCAAGAAGGCTGCTCCCGCAGCTCAGGCAGAGAAGCCTGCAGCAAACAAGGGCGCTGCTCCTGTGAGCACTGCTCGTAAGGCTTCCAACTTCAGCTCTCTGCTTTCCCAGATCGAGTCCGAGAAGCAGCGCATGGAAGCTCAGCGCAATGCTTCTGCTGCAGAGCCCGCACAGGCAAAGAAGGCTCCTGCTGGTCAGGGCGATGCACGTCCCGCAAAGAAGGGTCGTAATCAGCAGCAGGCTCAGCAGCCTCAGGCTCAGGGCGGCAAGAAGGGCAAGAAGAACGCTGTTCAGTATGTTCCCGAGCTCGAGATCCAGACTGAGGTCGAAGAGGATCGCTATGCTCAGATGGCCGTTCAGGCTGAGAAGCTTCAGCGCGACAAGGTTCTCGCAGAGGCTCGTGCTGCTGTTGCAGCTGCAAGCAATCACGAGGGCGAGGGTCGTCGTAAGAAGCGCAAGGAGAAGCGTGAGGCAGAGGCTCGCGAGCGTGCCGAGCTCGAGGCTATTGAGAAGGGTCTCGACCCGAGCCTCGTTCTCGATGACTCTGTTGTCGAGATTCCCCAGGGCGCTACGGTTGCTAAGTTCGCTGAGATTCTCGGCGTTCAGCCTAACGACGTCATCAAGCGTCTCTTCATGCTTGGCCAGATTATGACCCTGACTCAGTCTATGGCTGACGACATGATTGAGCTTATCGCTGACGATATGGGCCGCAAGGTGCGCGTCGTTTCCCCCGAGGAAGAGTACGCTGTCGTCTACAACGACTCTGAGGACGATCTTAAGCCCCGTCCTCCGGTAGTTACCGTCATGGGTCATGTTGACCACGGTAAGACTTCGCTTCTTGACGCTATTCGTCATACCGGCGTTGCTTCTACCGAGGCCGGCGGCATTACCCAGCATATCGGTGCATCTGTCGTCAACATCGATGGCCGTCAGATCACCTTCATCGATACCCCTGGTCACGAGGCATTTACCGCAATGCGCGCTCGTGGTGCACAGGTTACCGACGTTATCGTTCTCGTTGTCGCTGCTGACGACGGCGTTATGCCCCAGACCGTTGAGGCTATCAACCATGCTAAGGCTGCTAACGTGCCGATCGTCGTTGCGGTGAACAAGATCGATAAGGCTGGCGCTAACCCGGATCGTGTCCGTCAGGAGCTCGTCGAGCATGGCGTTATCCCCGAGGAGTGGGGCGGCCAGAACATGTTCGTCGAGGTTTCCGCTAAGAAGAGGCTCTATATTGAGGACCTCATGGAGACCATCCTCCTGCAGGCTGACGTGCTCGAGCTTAAGGCTAACCCCGATGCGCTTGCCTCCGGCTTCGTTATCGAGTCTAACCTTGACAAGGGTCGTGGCCCTGTTGCCACCGTCCTCGTTCAGCGCGGCACCCTGAAGACCGGCGACGTTCTGGTTGCTGGTACCTCTTATGGTCGCGTTCGTGCGCTCGTTAACCCGCGCGGTGAGCATGTCTCCACTGCTTATCCGGCAGATCCGGTTGAGATCCTCGGCCTCTCCTCCGTCCCGACTGCAGGCGACGAGTTCCGCGTCTTCGAGGACGAGCGCGATGCTCGTAAGCTCGCAGAAGAGCGTGCGCTTCGTGCTCGCCTGGCAGAGCAGGAGACCAAGTCTCATATGAGCCTTGACGACCTGTTCAGCCGTATCGAGGAGGGCAAGCAGACCGACCTGAACCTCATCGTTAAGGCTGACGTTCAGGGCTCCATCGAGGCTCTGCGTGACGCCTTCAGCAAGATGGATCAGTCTGAGGTTCGCATCAACATCGTTCATGCTGCTGTTGGTGGCATTACCGAGACTGACGTTACCCTCGCAGCCGCATCTGACGCTATCATCATCGGCTTCAATGTCCGCCCGACTGGTAAGTCCAAGCAGCAGGCAGAGAAGGAAAAGGTCGACCTTCGTCTGTATCGCATCATCTACCAGGCAATCGAGGAGATTAACGCCGCTCGTATCGGCCTTCTGTCTCCCGATATCGTCGAGGTTGACACCGGTATCGCTGAGGTTCGTGAGACCTTTAAGGTTCCGAAGGTTGGCACCATTGCTGGTTGCTACATCATCGAGGGTGAGATTCACCGCGACGACAAGGTCCGCATCGTTCGCGATGGTAAGGTCATCTTCGAGGGCTCCATGGCATCCCTGCGTCGCTTCAAGGACGACGTCAAGCTTGTCAAGCAGGGTTACGAGTGTGGTATCGGCATCGAGAAGTTCCAGGACCTCAAGATTGGTGACACCATCGAGGGCTACACCATTAAGGAAATTGAAAGGACTGCCTAGTGAAGCAGACTTCCGCAAATAGAAGAGTTAACGAGCAGGCGCGCGAGGTTATCGCAAGCATTCTTCTCTTCGAGATTTCTGATCCGCGACTGAACCTGGTTACCATCACCGGTTGCGAGGTCAGCTTCGATCGCGCTGCTTGTAACGTGTACTACAGCACCGAGCCCGAGCGCTATGCCGAAGTTGAGGCTGCGTTCAAGAAGGCATCTGGTCGAATCCGTTCGCTTATGGCACGCCAGCTCTCCTGGCGTGTCGCACCCGAGCTGCGCTTCCACCTTGATCGCTCGGTTGATGTTGCCGAGGGTATCGCGAGCGCTCTTGTTCGCGATCGTGATCGCAACCTCGATTCCATGGCCAAGAACGTCGATTTCGAGGCATAAATATGGCGGTAACCGCTCATACAAATACCAACTTGCATGAGATAGCTGCGCTGCTCAAGGAGCCGCGCAGCTTCGCCATTTGCGGTCATATCGGTCCTGATGGTGATTGTCTGGGTTCCGAGCTTGCGCTTGCTGAGGCGCTGCGCCTTCTGGGCAAAGAGGTGTATACCCTTATTCCCAGGGATGAGCAGCTTGATCCTGCATTTGCCTTCATGAAGGGATTCGATCAACTGATCCCTGCTTCTCATTTCGAGAGCTCGGTCGATTCATTCATTACGGTTGATGTTCCTTCTCGTGAGCGTATGGCTGATGCTGTACGCGTGCTTGATTCCGCTGATCTCACCATCACTATCGACCATCATTCTGCATTCGATCGTGTTGGCGAATATACCTATGCAGATCCTGGTGTTGCTTCTACCACTATGCTGATCTGGAGTTTGATTTCCGAGCTCGGGGTTGAGCCTACGTCGGATATCGCTACGTGCTGCTATGCCGGTCTTATGACCGATACCGGCCGTTTCCAGTATCAGAATGCCGATGCGGCTGCATTTTCTGCTGCTGCGCAAATGGTTGAGGCTGGTGCTCGAGCTGACGAGATTTCCAAGGCTGTGTATCAGCGCAGGTCATTGGCTTCTGTCTTGCTTGAGGCTCGCGCCATCGATCATCTTGTTCTCTCCGATGAAGGCACCTGGGCGCTGACCTATCTTACGAAGGCTGACTTCTCTGATTGCGGTGCCGTGAAAGCCGATGGAGAACCCATCATCGATATCATTCGCTCGGTTGAGGGACTGCGTGTTGCTTGCGTCTTGCGAGAGCAAGACGACATTATTCGAGGCAGCTTCCGTGCTAAGGACGATACCGATGTCGCTGCTATCGCTCGTGATTATGAGGGCGGCGGCCATAAGGCTGCGGCAGGTTTCACCTTTCATTGCGGTATGCAGGAGGCGATTTCCCTTATCACCGATCGCCTGAATTCAGAATTGGCGGTGCATCATGGCTAAGAAGAGGGGAGAGTCGGGGCTTTGCCTCGTACTTGCCGTCGACAAGCCCAGCGGTATGTCATCTCACGATGTCGTGAATCGTTGCCGCAGGATCTTCGGTGAGCGTCGTGTTGGTCATACGGGTACTCTGGATCCTCTTGCATCGGGTGTTCTTCCTATTTGCGTAGGGCCGGCAACGAGACTCGATGCGTATATGACTGGCCACGATAAGCACTACGTTGTTGATGTTGCTTTTGGCTCAGCGACCGATACGGATGATTCGGAAGGCGAGGTCATCAAGACCGGTTCGATTCCTGCTGAAATCTACGATCTTGAATTTGCAGAGCGCTATGTCTCTGGTCTTGTTGGCGAGCATCGGCAGATGCCGCCCGTGTACTCCGCAATTAAGGTGAATGGTCAAAAGGCTTGCGATGCAGCTAGGAAGGGCAACATCATTGCTCTTGAGCCGCGCGATATCGAGGTTTATTCCGCGAGCTTGAAAGCTGTTGAAGGTGAGTTCGGTTCTGGTGAAGCAGTTTGGCGTATCGCCTTCCATGTTTCCAAGGGTACCTACATTCGATCCCTTGCACGCGATCTTGGAGTTTCGCTTGGCTGCCCGGCTCACATGAGTGCGTTGAGGCGCAATCAGGCAGGTGCGATCTCGCTCGAGGATTGCGTTTCGCTTGATACGCTTGAAGAAATCTCTCTTCGTGCCGCTTTGGATCCTGTTCAGCTTTTGGGATACCGCTTTGCTTACCTTGACGAGGCTGCCTTCAAGGCTGTTTCTTGCGGAAATGCTCTCAAGGCAGAGAGAATTAAGCTTTGCGAGAAGCGCAAGCCTGAATTTTCCAATGCGCTTTGCGCATGTTCCTCGGGGGTGAGGGAAAGCTGTGAGCCTCCGGTAGAGGGGGAGCTTGTTTCCCTGATTTTCGACAACAAGCTTGTCTCTTTGTACGAATACGATGCATCGGGCGTGTTTAAGTGCAGGTGCAACTTCCAGATAGGGGTTATCCGTGGCGCAGATCTATAGTGCAGATGAGGCCATTGCGCTTGGCCTTATACATGGGAGCGCATGTTCTTTTGGCGTGTTTGATGGCGTGCATGAAGGTCACCGATTCATCATCGATTTCGCCCGCAAGGCTGCCGAGGAAGCTGGTGGCAAGAGCATTGTCATAACCTTCAGCATCGATCCTGACGAGATGTTTAGGGCCGACAGCCTCAAGAAGCTTATGAGCAACGAGGATCGAATCGCTGAGCTCGCTAAGCTCGATGTCGACGCAATCGTCGTTTTGCCTTTCTCCCGAGAGTTTGCTGCTCAGCCGCCCCATGAGTTCCTCGAGGCCACTTTTGGCGGCAATGTGCCCTCAAGCCTTCATGTTGGCTATGACTTTAGATTTGGCTGCAAGGCCTCTGGCAATGTTTCCATACTTTCCGACTGGGGTTCCGAGCGAGGAATGAAGGTGTTCGGTCATGAGCTCCTCGTGAAAGATGGTGCGCCGGTCACCTCGACTCGTATTCGTGGTTTGCTGGGGGAGGGCAAGATCGAAGAGGCATGCGAGCTTCTTGGTCATCCCTATGCAGTTTACGGCGCTGTTGAAGCTGGTCGAGGCGAGGGTCGCGACATGGGCTTTAAGACTGCTAACATTCATGTTCCCGACATGATGAAGGTTCTTGGCGATGGCGTATACGCTGCTTACGCTACGGTGGATGGCAAGCGCTACAAGGCTGCGGTTTCCGTCGGCGTAGCACCTTCTTTTGAGGAGGCGAGAGCCAACACGGAGGCCCATATTCTTGATTTTGATGGCGATATCTACGGTTCCGTCATCAAGCTTGAGTTCACTAACTGGCTTCGTCCGATGATGAAGTTCCCTAGCCTCGAGGTTCTCATTGAGACTGTGATGGGGAATATCGATTGGGTTAGAAGGAATCTCTAGTTGAATCCTTGTGTTTAAGTTGATGGTCGCACCGTTTGTAGATGCCATTAACCTGTTAGATACACTATCTGTGGATTTTTCTTCATATTTCCTACAACTCTTATACAATTAGGCAGTTACTGTCTTCCGGCTGTTAATGCCCAGTTGGAAGACAGCAACACGATAGATTTATTGGAAGTTCAAGGAGGATTGACGTGTCTGTTACCGTCGCTTGGCTTGCTCCCATTTGCGCTGCTATCGGCATCGCTATGGCGGGCTACCTCGGCTCCTGGGTCCTGAAGCAGGAGCCGGGTCCGGACAAGATGAACAGCATCTCTCTCAAGATCCAGCAGGGCGCGAAGGCCTTCCTGCTGGCTGAGTACAAGCTGCTCATCATCTTCATGGCTGTCGTTGCCATCATCATGGCCGTGGCCCTTTCGCCCATCACCGCTCTCGCATTCATCACTGGTGGCGTGCTCTCCGCAGCTGCTGGTTATGTGGGCATGCATGTGGCAACTCGCGCAAACACTCGTACCGCTTATGCTGCTACCGAGTCTGTCGCTAAGGCACTCAATGTCAGCTTCAAGTCTGGTCTCACCATGGGTCTTTGCGTTGCTTCCTTCGCTCTCATGGGTCTTTCCCTTTGGCTCATCCTGCTCGTCTTCGGTGTTGACACCTACGAGCTCATGCACGAGCACATCGGCATGGTTGAGGGCTTCGCAACCGGCGCATCCGCAGTTGCACTCTTCGCTCGTGTTGGCGGCAGTATCTACACCAAGGCTGCTGACGTGGGTGCTGACCTCGTCGGTAAGGTTGAGGCTGGTATTCCCGAGGACGACCCGCGTAACCCTGCTACCATCGCTGACAATGTTGGCGACAACGTCGGCGACGTTGCTGGCATGGGCGCTGACCTCTTCGAGTCCTACACTGGCGCAATCCTTGCTCCGACCATCCTTGCTGTCACCTTCGCTTCTCTCGGTGGCTACTTCTCCGAGGGCGATGTCATCTGGGCTATCTGCGTTCCGGTTATCATCGCTGCTTGCGGCATCATCACCTCCATTATCGGTCTGTTCGCAGTCCGCACCAAGGAAGGTGCTGACCTTCACAAGGCTCTTAATGCTGGTACCTACCTGGCAGCTGGCATCGAGATCTGCATCATCTTTGCAATCTTCTTCCTCTGGAGCCAGAACACCGAAGTTGCTCAGCCGCTGTTCCTCTTTGGTTCCGTTATCTGCGGCCTGGTAGCTGGCCTCGCTATCGGTAAGATCACCGAGTACTTCTGCTCCGACCACAACAAGCCGGTTCACAAGATTGCTGAGTCTGCTGAGACTGGTCCTGCAACCGTCATCATCGAGGGTATCGGCACTGGTATGCTGTCCACCATTGCTCCGATCTGCCTCGTTGCTCTCGCTATCATCGGCGCTTACACCTTCGGCAACCTCGCATTCCCGAATGCTGACGCTGCTGGTGGCATCGCTGTTGGCCTCTTCGGCGTTGGTCTTGCTGCTACCGGTATGCTTTCCAACACCGCTATCACCATTGGCGTTGACGCTTATGGTCCTGTTGCTGACAACGCTGGCGGCATCGCTGAGATGTCCGGCCTGCCCGAGGAGGTTCGTGAGCGTACCGACTCCCTCGACGCAGTTGGCAACACCACCGCTGCTATTGCTAAGGGCTTTGCAATTTCTTCCGCTGGCCTCGCCGCAATCTCCCTCTTCGTTTCCTATCAGGCAACCATGCATCATGCACTGCCCGAGTTCGAGCTCTCCCTCACCGATCCGATGATCGTTGCAGGTATCTTCATCGGCGCTATGATGCCCTTCATGTTCGCAGCTCTTACCATGGGTGCTGTTTCCCGCGCTGCTCATGCAATGGTTGAAGAGGTTCGTCGTCAGTTCCGCGAGATCAAGGGCATCATGGAGTACGAGGCTGAGCCTGAGTACGACAAGTGTGTTGCTATCTCCACCAGCTCCGCTCTTAAGGAAATGATGACTCCTGGTATCCTCGCCATCATCGTTCCGGTTGCTATCGGCTGCTTCAACCCCGCTATGCTCGGCGGCTTCCTCGCTGGCGCAGTTTCCACCGGTATGCTTCTCGCTATCTTCATGTCCAACGCAGGTGGCGCATGGGATAACGCTAAGAAGTACATCGAGCAGGGCTACCATGGCGGCAAGGGCTCTGAGGCTCACAAGGCTGCTGTCGTTGGCGACACCGTCGGTGACCCCTTCAAGGACACCTCTGGTCCTTCCATGAACATTCTCATCAATCTGATGACCATCGTCTCGCTGACCTTCAGCCCGCTGTTCATCGCGATTCAGTGCATGTTCTAATTTGCTGTAATCCGCTTTTTGCATACAGCTAGGCATTGTGAACGGCCGCTCCTTTTGGGGCGGCCGTTTTGCGTTTTGCCATGAGCCTGCGTGGTGATTAGGTTGAAAACCGAGCTAATCTTTTGATGCTTGAGTCTGATGGCGTTTATTACGACTCAAGTAATAGACTCGCATATGAGCAGGTCAGAGGCTTGTGTGACAAAATAATCAGTTTGCGTGATAGACGAAATACCTGTTTTGCGGCAATATTTTCCGCATCGTGATTGAAAAAGTCGCCGCATAGGGCGGCGCGAAAGAATAGGGGTACTTCCATGAAGATTCTTGGTCTCGGCGTTCCGGAGCTTGTGATCATCCTGATCGTTGTTCTTCTCATTTTTGGCCCGAAGAACCTTCCCAAACTCGGCAATGCAATTGGTAAGGGCATCAAGGGACTCCGTGATGGCATGGAGAAGAACATGCCCGAAGACGAAGTTGAGGAAGAGGAGGTTGTCGAGAAGAAGCCGGTCGCTAAGCTTGAGAGCGTGGAGACCGTCGAAGAGGCAACCGAGTCTGCTCCTAAGAAGAAGGTCGTCAAGAAGGTTGTTAAGAAGTAGCTTCTCTTCTTCGCTCACCTTACCTAAACAGTTATTCCTTCCCTCTAAACCAGGCGTCCGCTCAGTCGGGCGCCTGGTTGCTTTCGGCTAAAATACTTAGACGCAACATTTAGCTAGATGTTTGGGATGAACTTGGGAGGTGCTCATCATGCAAGTTGCTGATCGCGACATTCGCAAGGCGTGGGCATCTATTGGTGGCTTTGCGTGCAATCAGGGCTTCCTCTTCGCTGTCCTGTATTTAGGCTCTGGGCAGTCTTTGACGTTGGGAAGCGGCTCGATAGTTCGTATTGAGTTGGTCGGTCTTCTTGTTTGCATGTGCTTGGCGCTCATTGCAATTTGTCGTGCTTCTGAAAAGGTTCGCAATATCGCGCTCTCGACTCGATTTCTCTGGGGCTATGCCGCATTGCTTCTGATCTGCTCTGTTGTTCCGGATCTTGTACCAGGTGCTTTCATACTGCCGTTAACGTTCAAGTCTATTTTCGTTGGCATTCCTCTAGCATTCCTGATATGTGCGTGGGGTCGAGCGCTGGGTGCTATGCCTATCGAGCGAGCTGTGCCTACAGTGTTTATAGCCACTGCCGCTGCCGCTGCTGTGTGTCTTTTGGTGGTTTCCCTGCCCGTTGATTGGGCGTACTTGATTCTGTATCTCTTGCCTTTGGGGTCGGCTTCCTTTCTACGCGAGGTATCTCGAGAGGCCGACTTGCATTCCTCGACTCCCGTCTCCGCTTCTTCTGGCGACGAGTCCGGAGAGCGCATATCGGGAAAGGTGATTCTTGGCACGGTTTGCTACGGACTAGCAACTGGTCTTATGGAAACCCTTGTCACCACGTCAACCGTTCGGGTTTCGATGGGCTTTACTGTCACTTTTTTCCTTTTGGTTGCTTTTTGTCTTTCGAGCTTGCAGCTCTTTCGAGGCGTGAAAATCGCTCGCGTTCGCGAGTTCTTCGGAGATGTGAGCGCAGGTCCGCTTGATAGCGTGTACCGTTTGGCTTTCATGGTGATGCTGGCTGGATTCTTGTTTGTTCCTGCGTTGAACTCGTTTGGCATGCTCGGCGAATCGGTGGTCTTAGCCGGTTACCTTAGCATGCTGACTGTTCTCATGTCTGTGTTTGTTATTGTCTCTCGACTTCGTGGACATGATGCTGTTTTGTTCTTCGCAAAGGGCTTCGCCGCTTTGTTTGCCGGAGAGCTTCTCGGTCTTGTTGCAGGAAATGCATGTCGATATATTCCTGTCGCAAGCGAGTCTTTAATTGCGATAGCTATAGCGGGTTTGGTAGTCCTGTATTCGTATTTGTTTCTCTTTACCGATCGCGATGTTCGTGAGCTCACGGTGGTTGTTGCTGAAGCAGATTTCTTTGAAGAGGCATGTCTTCGTATTGTCGAAACCTTTGGCCTCTCGAAACGCGAAGCCGAGATCCTGCCTTTAGCGCTACGTGGACGCACGGGTGAGCGTATCGGGCAAGAGCTATTCATTAGCAAAAACACGGTTGATACGCACCTGCGTCGTATATACGGCAAATGCAATGTAGGTTCTCGTCAAGAATTGATTGACCTTGGAGAAAAGATTCAGGAGGAGATGCGATGAGCAATTTATCTTCGGTGATCATCTACTCTGACGGATCTTCTCGTGGTAATCCTGGACCTGGTGGCTATGGAAGCGTGCTTCACTTCAGGGATTCCTCTGGGCAACTGCATGTAAAGGAGCTGTCGGGGGGTTACGCGAATACCACCAATAACCGTATGGAGCTTATGGGCGTCATTGCCGCTCTCGAGGCTTTGAAGAGACCTTGCAATATCAAGGTAGTATCTGACTCGCAGTATGTCGTAAATGCATTCAACCAAGATTGGATCTCTGGTTGGCTTAAGCGTGGGTGGAAAAACGCTCAAAAGCAGCCCGTTAAGAACGTTGACCTTTGGCAGCGTTTGCTTTCTGCTGCTGAACCGCATCAGATCACCTGGGTTTGGGTTAAGGGCCATGCGGGTCATCCGGAGAATGAACGCTGCGACGAGTTGGCAACCGCTGCTGCGGATGGTAGTAATTTGCAGATCGACAAGGGCTTCGAAGCGTAAGTCAGCGGTATCGAACGTTGCCTAATTTCGATTGGCATTAACCTTGCTTTGAATAGCCTCTAAGCTGAATTGCGCTCATGCGCTCGGGGAAGAAGCGTTTGTGCAGCTCGACAAAATAGGTATCTGTCATAGAGGCAAGATAGTCGACCACTATTTGGTTGGGATCTTCCTGCAGATACTCTTCTTCGCTAATACTGCGAGATATTTCGATAAGCTTTTTGATGTGGTGGCGGAAAACGGGGGATTCCCTGCGTTCGTTTAAAAGATCATCGAGAATCTTTTCGTAGAGCTCCTCGAACATTTCCTCAACGATGTTGTGAGCTCCTCCGACCATGCCTTCTTTCGAGTAAATATACTCGTAGTTTTGGCGCTTCGCCTTTCGAAGATCCTGAAATACCTCGGGGCTCATCGCGATACGATCGCTTCGATAACTGTTGTTAACGATATCAACAGTGAGGTTATTAATTATGCGAGAGTTATCTCGGCCGATGATCTCGCTATCAAAAATATCAAGCGAATCGATAGCGCCCATCTCAAGAGCGTCATGGCGGTCTTTTCCGAGGTAGGCGATCATATCGCTGACACGTACAACGCATCCCTCTAGGGTCGAGGGACGCAAGCTGGAAATGATTTGCTCATCGACGCAGCACTCTTCGACGCGTTGGTCGAGGTCCTCAAAGCTTTCGATATTTCCGAGCTTTAGTACTTGCTGTTCGAACTCTCCGTTGTGGCAGAGTACGCCGTCGAGAGTCTGTAAGGAAATGTTTCTGCGGTATAGCTGATCCAGTACGCGTACTGAGTGGACGTTGTGGTTAAAGTAACGGCCGGTTCGTCTGTTGTAGCAATCGGAAAGAAACTTTTCGCCCGCATGGCCAAACGGCGTATGCCCGAGGTCATGGCCAAGAGCAATCGCCTCGATGAGGTCGCAATTGAGGCCGAGCAGTGAGCCAATGCCGCGTGCGATGCGGCTAACCAGCTGAACATGAAGTCCGCGTCTTGTGATGTCGTCATTTCGAACGAAGGAAAACACCTGCGTTTTATCGGTATAACGAGAGTACGCAGGAATGTTGATGATCTTCTCGATATCGCGCGAGAAAGCGGGGCGCGTGAGGGTTGCCACGTCGTGCTGTTTGAACTCTCGTCGCGTTACGTTTGCGTCGTCGAATTTCAGCGGATTAACCCAACCGGTAGATCTGTCTTCGCGAATAGTCCTTTCAACTTCGGGTCGAAGTTCGAGGTAGGGGATTTCGCTGTTGAAGGAACGCTTCATCGACACGCTGCTTTCCAAAAGGGATCTCACGGATAGTCATTATAGTATTTCGCAGATAATGAAGCCTGCTCAACCGCCTTCTTGGCAGTTCGCAATGAATGGTCATTTCATGCGCTGTCTTTCGGTGGTGTCTGCTGATTTCGCGAGTGGTATGATGGTCGAGCTAGCTTTTGAAAGGCCAATATCCTTGGGGTTCACCATATTTGCATGCATTGTCGTAGCCGCTGCTCTTGCCGGTTTTCTTTTTACTAAGAACGGTGAGCTCGCCGGCCTTGGCCGCGTTACCAAACGCGGTGGTTTTCGTGCGCCTCATGGTCGTCTTATTCGTACGAAAAGGCTTGACCAAACTGAAGAGACTTCGTTTGGTTCCCGATTCGTCATTCTGTTTGCGTTTGTTCTTGTGGCGACAGTTGTTCTCTGTGGCCTCCATCTGATTGGTCTGCTTTCATCGGGTGTATTCGTCACGATCCATTTTGCTGTGTGCGTTGCCTTGTGCTTCGGTGTTGCACATTCTGATTCCGGGGTGTGGCGACCTTTTGCGTATGCCCTCTTTGGATATCTTCTCTTTGCTGCCATCCCTTCTTTGCTTTGGGCGCTCTCTCTGTTTGGCTTCTCTTCTCTTGACGTTGAGAGCGTGAATTTGGTTACCGCTGTATTCGGTGCGCTAGGTTGCGCGCTCTCGGTCGCATATCTTCCCGCGGTCTTTTCTTATGCACGTGAGTTCGAAGATGGCTATGTGAATGCAATTCAGGTCTCTTCGCGATCCGTCGCCCGCAAAGCTTACGATGCGCTTATTGACAATTCCTGGCGTCCGCCCGCGGATCGTATCGAGCACTTTCGTGCTGTGGAGGATATCCGTTCGTTCATGGAGAAGAGGTGATACGTATGGCTTTCATTAGCGATGAAGATATTCAGAAGGTTCGCGATGCGAGCGATATCGTATCCATCATTGGCGAACGTTCTCCGGTAAAGCAGCGCGGTCGTGATTTTTGGTGCTGTTGCCCCATCCATAATGAGAAGACTCCTTCTCTCAAGATTGATCCCGCTGCTCAGCTATGGCATTGCTTTGGCTGCGGCGCTGGTGGCGATGTCTTCGGATACATCATGAAAACCGAGGATATGACGTTTCCGGAGGCGGTGCGTAAGCTGGCCGAACGTGCCCATATTGATATTGTTGACGTTGATGGTCAGAAGGGCTCGAGTTCCAGTAAAAAAGCTCGACTTAAAGAAGTCTGCAAGGAAGTTGCCGATTTCTATCATCTTCAGCTGATGCGCAATCCTTCGCAGGAAGCCGGAGCTGCGCGTTCGTATCTTGGCTCTCGAGGTCTCGGAGGATCTGTTCCTAAAACTTGGAAGCTTGGCTTTGCGCCCGGTCGAGGTTCTTTGGTCCGTTATCTTTCTTCGAAGGGCTTCAAGGCTGACGAGATGATTGAAGCTAATGTTGCCACGAAGGGGCAAGATGGTAAGCTTCGCGATCGTTTCTACAATCGCATCATGTTCCCGATCTTCGACGTTGCTGGCGAGTGTATTGCTTTCGGTGGCCGCGTTGTTGGTAAGGGCGAGCCCAAGTATCTGAACTCCCAGGAAACGCCTGTTTTCCATAAGTCGGAGGTTCTTTACGGCCTTGATAAGGCTAAGTCTGTTATGGCTTCCACCGGTGTTGCAATTGTTGTTGAGGGCTACACGGATGTCATCATGCTTCACGAGCGTGGTGTTGGCAACGCGGTCGCTACGCTCGGCACGGCGCTTACCATGAAGCATATCAGGACGCTTGGAAGGCATGCTCAAAAAAAGATTGTCTACCTGTTCGACGGCGATGCCGCTGGTCAGAGAGCTGCGGACCGCGCCCTTGCCTTCATCGACGACTCCATGACTCCCGAGGCTGGTAAATCTAAGGTTGAGTTGTGCGCTGTAACCCTGCCCGATAATCTTGATCCGGCTGATTTCGTCGTGCAGCGTGGTCCGGAGGCCCTTAAGGCATTGATCGCGGATGCTCAACCTCTGCTTCAGTACGGTATCGACCGACGTATTTCTGCGCATGACCTAAGCCGTCCCGAAGGGCGCATCCGCGCTCTTTCTGAGGCGCTTGCTGTTCTTGCGCCCATCAAAGATTCTTTGCTTGCGAAGGATTACGCCGTTCATATTGCCGGTCGCGTTCGCGCTCGCGAAGAAGATGTTCTTGCGCAGTTGGCCCAGCTTCAAGTGCCTCAGTCTAGCTGGGATTCTGCGAGTAGAACCGCGGACCCCGTAGGGGATACTGCTCAGCCTCAAGTCAGTCGTGTTCAGGAGCTTTCCCAGTCCGAGAAGAATCGCCATCGTTTCGAGCGCGAATTCCTCGGTTTGCTTGCTCAGAATCCCCTGATCGCGCTTATACATGCCGACTCTCTTGCGCAGATTCAATGGCATGATGAGTTGCATTCTCTCATCGCGCAAAGCTTGCTCGATACTCTTATCGAGGATCCTGCGGCTTCTTCAGGAGCGCTTGTTACTAACGCTACACGCCTTTCGCCTCTTGCTGCAGATGTTTTGACTTCCGCTAGTGTTGGTGAAGGCTACTCTCCCGATATTGTGGCTGAGTATCTTGCCGAAGAGCTGTCTTTGGGGGATGTAGAGGAAGCCCTGGAGATGTTAAAGGCCCAGTTGTCTGATCCGCGGGGCATTCCTCTTGAAGAGCAAGAGCTGCTGTTTGAAAGTGTCGTCGGAATGCAGATGGACCTGACTCACCGTCGTCTTGCGCATAAACCCTTAGCTCCTCCTGGATAATTCGGTGATTCTTCCTGAGGAAGCGGGAGTAGCTGTAAGTATTTGTTATATACGAATTAGTTCGTTCAAGAATAGATAGGATTGAAATGCTGAAAATCGTAACCGCACCCAACCCTGTGCTGGCAACTGTTTGCGAGCCCTGCACGCCCGGCGACGAAAGCCTTCGCAGCTTGGCTGAGCAGATGGCTGAAGCCATGTACGCTAACAACGGATGCGGTATCGCCGCTCCTCAGGTTGGCGTTCTGAAGAGACTGGTCGTCATCGATACCGACTGGGATGACGAGTATCGTGATCCGATTTACATGGTCAATCCTGAGATTGTGGAACTTCGCGGTGAGCCCGAAAGCACCGGCGAAGGCTGCCTTTCTTGCCCTGGCGTTACCGTGCCGATTTCCCGTCAGCCTTGGGCTAAGGCTCGCTACTATGATCTCGACGGCAAGCTTTGGCAGATTGAGGGCGATGGCCTTCTCGGTCGTTGCATTCAGCACGAGATCGATCACCTCAATGGCAAGACCCTGTTCGAGAGCTGTGATCCCGTAGCTCGCATTGCTGCTCTTCGCGCTTATGACGAGGCTAAAAAGGCTGGCGCACGTCCTGGCGACGTGGACATTGAGGTGCGCTAGGCATGCGTGTTGTATTTATGGGCACACCGAGTTTCTCGGCGTCCATCTTGGAAGACCTCATCGAGCATCATGAGGTAGTCGCGGTATACACGCGACCCGATGCTGTTCGTGGTAGAGGCGGTTCGCTTGTTGCCTCTCCCGTCAAGCAGCTTGCGATGAGCGTTGGCATTCCCGTCCATACTCCTAAAACGCTTCGTTCGGATGAGGAATTCGCTGTACTTTCCGAATACAAGCCGGATGTTATTTGTGTTGCGGCTTACGGCATGCTTCTTCCAAAGCCTGTGCTTGATTTGCCGCAGTTCGGATGCCTGAATGTCCATGCGTCTCTCTTGCCTCGCTGGCGAGGTGCCGCTCCTATTGAGCGTGCGATTCTTTCTGGCGATGAGCAGGCTGGCGTCTGCATTATGCGCATGGAAGAGGGCATGGATACTGGTGACTATTGCATTTGCCGTGCAACTGATGTTGCCGATAAGTCTTCCGCCTATTTGACCGATGAGCTTTCTCTTCTCGGTTCCCGTGCATTGTTGACCGCGCTTGAGTTGGCAGCGGAGGATGCGTTGTCTTGGGTTCCGCAGGATGAAGCGTTCGTAACGCTCGCTCCGAAGATTGCTAAGGGTGAACTTAATCTTGACCCCGATAAGTCTTCTGTGCAGAACGCTCGTTGCGTGCAGGCGTCCGGGGAAGCTCATCCTTCCCGCTGCTGCATCGGAGGAAAGACTGTTACGGTTCTTTTGGCCCGCCCGGCTTCTAATGAAGACCTTGATATTGAGGAAGTGCGTATTCTCCCGAAGGGTGAGGCTCGTATGATCCGCAAGAGGCTCTTCCTTGGTTGTGCGGAAGGCTGTTTGGAAATACTAGAAGTTAAGCCTGATGGTAAGAAGGCTATGGATGCAAAGGCTTTTGCTGCGGGTCTTCAGCAGTTGAAGTCGGGTCTTGAATGGAGTGGATCTAATGTCTGACAACAACGAATTCCGAGATAACTCCAATAGGGGAGGAAGACCCTCGGGCAATAAGCCTTCGGGTGGATCGGGTCGCGGTGGCTATCAGAAGGATCGTTCTTACGGTGACCGTAAGAACGGTGGTCGTTCTGGTGGCTTTGATAAGAAGCCTTATCGTAAGGATGGCGATCGTAAGTTCAATCGCGAAGACTCTGAAAAGAAGTTCGACCGCGGAGATCGTCCTCGCCGTTTTGACGACGACAAGAAGTTCGATAAGGGCGACCGTCCCCGTCGATTTGATGACGATAAGAAGTTCGACCGCGGAGACCGCCCGCGCCGCTTTGACAATGAGAAGAAGTTCGACCGCGAGGATCGTCCCCGTCGTTTCGATGACGAGAAGAAATCCGATCGTCCTTATGGTGATCGCAAAGGCGGCGGTCGTTCCTTCGATCGCAATAATGGCGATCGCAAGCCCTTCCGTAAGGACGGCGAGCGTAAGCCCTATCGCGAGGATGGGGATCGCAAGCCTTATCGCGATGGCGAGAAGCGCGATTTCGCAGACAATCGTCGCGATGGCGGTGAAGGTGGCCGCAAGTTCGAGCGTCGAGATAACGAGAGAAGTTTCGAGCGCCGCGACTTCGGCGGTAAGTCTGAAGGCCGTGGCGGCGTAGGCCGTGATCGTAAATTCGATCATTATGATGGTGAGCGCAGGCCTCCTCGTCGCGAGGATTCGAAGGGCTTCGATCGTAAGGACGGAGATCGCGGCTTCGATCGTAACCGCAACGAGCGTAAGTTTGAGGATGGAGAGAAGCGTTTCGAGCGCAGGGAGTCTTCTGCTCCTCGCGATGGCGAGCGTAGGGGAGGCGATCCTAAGTTCGCTTCCACTCCCAAGGATCAGGCTCGCAAGGGTTACCAGGGTCGCAAGGGCCGCGCCGATGGTCATTGCGCCTCTCCGGCTCGTCAGGCTGCTCTTACGGTCGTTTCCCAGCTTCGTCGTCGTGATGCCTTTGCCCAGGATCTTATCTCCAAATATATCGACAGATCGACTATGTCTCCCGAGGATCGCGCCTTTGCAACGAGGCTTGTTCTCGGCGTTGTCACTACTCGTGGCACCCTTGATGACATCCTCAATCGTTGCATGAACTCTCCCGAGGACGTCTCTCCCGAGGTTCGCGACGCCCTTCATATCAGCGCATACGAGATCATGTTCCTCGATAAGGAGGCGCATGCTGCCGTTGATCAGGGCGTAGAGCTTGTTCGCAGCGTTGCTCCTAAGGCCTCTGGAGTTGGCAATGCTGTTTTGAGGAAGCTTGTCACCATCAAGGACCAGTTCCCCTTCGGCGATCCGCAGCGTGAGCTTTCTGCATACGCACGCCAGCATGCTTTCCCCGAGTGGCTTGCAAAGGAGCTCGTTGAGACTTTCGGTCCTGACGGCGCTCATGCCTTCATGGAGGCTTGCAATGACCCCGCTCCGGTTTTTGTTGGCATTAACGCTGCGAAGGAAGGCGAGGAAGAGGTTTACCAGACCCTTGTCTCTGCAAAGGGCGAGCCGGAGTCTGCTACCGTTGACGGTCGTGTCATTCCTGGTTGCTTCAAGATCAATTCTGGTCAGCTCTTGACCGATGGTCGTATCAAGCGTCTTATCAATAATGGCAATATGCTTGTTTCCGACCTTGCATCTCAGGCTGTTGCAGATCTCGTTCTGCCCGAGCAGAAGCCTGCAAGCATGCTTGAGATTGGCGCAGGACGTGCTACCAAGACCGTTCTCGTTCAGAGCAACAGCGTTCGTCGTTGGGGTAGCCAAATCGAGGAATACATCACCCTCGACAACCATGAGTTTAAGACCAAGCTGCTTCAGGAGCGCGCTGAGCAGTACGGCATTAACGTAACCGAGGCTGTGACGGGCGACGCAACCGATCTTGATGCAAGTCTTGAGGGTCGCATGTTCGATGTTATTTTCATCGATGCTCCTTGCACTGGCCTTGGTACTCTGCGTCGCCATCCCGAGATTCGTTGGCGCCTGAAGCCCGAGACCATTGATGAGTACTCTGAGCTCGGCCTCGCTATGCTTAAGCAGGCTGCTTCTCACGTGAATCCTGGTGGTACGCTGGTTTACGCAACCTGCACGGTTACGCGTAAGGAAAACTCCGGTGTTATCAAGGCGTTCCTTGAGAGCACCGAGGGTGCAGATTTCCGCCTCGTTCCTGTTGAGGGTAAGGCAGCGTTTGTTAGCGAGCTTACGCCTGGTGGTAGCGACGCTCATTTTGCTGCAAAGATGGTCAAGGTAGCCGAATAAGGCTTATCGGGCCTCAAGTCTACTAAATGTTTCAGTGAGGGTGCGTATATTCGCACCCTCACTTTGTTTGTAGCCAGGTGCTAAACCACTCGGGAGTTTCTCGATTTCGATGCCGTATATGAATCTATAGATGAGGGTATTTAAAGTATTATTACGTGATTAACAAAATTGCTTGCCTTGATGCATCCGCATGAGCAAAGCTTTCGAATTTTAGCTATGTACGAAATCGGAGGTAGTACCAATGGAGCCTAATATCAAAGAGGTTGCCGGTCGAATCCTTGCGTTGCGCGAAGACCTCGAGCTCACTATGCAGGAGATGGCCGATGCAACTGGCCTGACCGTTGCCGAGTATGCTGCGCAAGAGTCTGGCGAAAACGATCTGTCTTTTACCTTCCTGTACAGGTGCGCTAATCGTTTTGGCGTTGACGTCATCGAGCTCCTTACTGGCGAGAACCCGCATCTCACGGGATATTCTCTTACTCGTGCAGCTGATGGTCTCTCCATCAAGCGTCGCGCCGGTTTTGAGTATCTTCATAAGGCACCGCACTTCCGCCATAAGCTTGCTGAGCCTTTCCTCGTTACCGCGCCTTATCTTGAGGATGAACAGGATAAGCCCATTCACCTGTCGTCTCATAAGGGCCAGGAACTTGACTTTGTCATTTCTGGCAAGCTCCGTTTTTCCTACGAGAACCATGTTGAGGAGCTCGAGGCTGGCGACCTTGTCATGTATGACTCTGGTCGTGGCCACGGCATGATCGCTATCGGCGGCGAGCCTTGTAAGTTCCTCGCTATCGTTCTTCGCGACCCGGAAGAGAAGATTATCTAGGCGTTGTCGCTTGAGCCTGCGATTTTTTCGCATGGAGCGGCTGCGCCTAAAACGATTTTCTGCCGTTATTCTGCGGTGCTCTGTTGTGCCGCCTTCTGTTCTGGGAAAGAGATTATGAGAAACATCAATTTGCGCTTCGTTGAGGAGGCTTACAACGACAAGGGCCTCCTTACTGATTTCCGTGTAGTTGCACCCGAAACTTTTAACTTTGGCTACGACGTCGTTGACGACATCGCCGTCAATGATCCCGATCGCATGGCCATGGTTTGGTGCAATCCCGAAGGGGAGGAGCATCGCTTCACCTTTGCTGATATGAAGAAGTGGTCTGACAAGACTGCAAACTTCCTTTCCGCACAGGGAATCGGCAAGGGCGATTACGTTATGGTTATCCTCCGTCGCCATTATCAGTTCTGGTTTGTTGCTACCGCACTGGCGAAGCTCGGTGCTGTTATGGTCCCCGCAACCTTCATGCTGAAGGAGCATGACCTTGAGTACCGCCTCAATGGCGCTTCTATCAAATCTGTCATCTGCACTTCTGCAGGCGATATTGCCGATGTTGTTGATAAGACCGTGGCGCATTGTCCGAGTGTTGAAAGCCTTATCCTCGTTAACTCTCCGGGTGCTGGCTTGACTCAGCCTGATGAGGACGGCTCCTACCGATTTGAAGATGGTCAGCTTATTGGCCCTGCGCTGTCTGGCGAAGCTGGCATTTGCCTGCCCACCATCGAGCGAGAGGGATGGCTTGACTTCAACGCCTGCGTTCGTGAGGCATCTGAGCAATTTGAACGCAGGGAAACCAACATTGCCGATCCTATGCTCATGTATTTCAGCTCGGGTACGTCCGGCAATCCGAAGATGGTTCTTCATGATTCTCGTTATGCCGTCGCACATCTTATGACTGCCAAGCATTGGCACAATGTCCTTCCTGACGGCATTCACTTTACGATCGCTGACACTGGCTGGGGTAAGGCTGTTTGGGGTAAGTACTATGGCCAGTGGCTCATGGAGGCATGCGTTTTCACGTATGACTTCGACCGCTATCAGCCGACCGAGATCCTTTCCATGATCGGAAAGTATGGCATTACGACACTCTGCTGCCCGCCGACCATGTATCGACTCATGATGCAGGCCGATGTTGACTCTTTCGATCTCAGCTCTCTTGTTTATTGCACGACGGCTGGTGAGGCGCTTAACCCTGATCTCTTTGATTTCTGGAAAGAGCACACCGGTCTTACCATCTTTGAGGGCTTTGGACAGACCGAGACGCCGCTCACCATCGCAAATCTCACCAATTCCACCCCTAGACCTGGTTCGATGGGTAAGCCTGTTCCGATGTATGACGTTCAGGTGCTGCGTGAAGATGGCACGCGCTGCAACACCGGCGAGACCGGCGAGATTTGCATTGCCTGTGATCCCCATCCCGCTGGCATCATGATGGAGTACTTCCGCAATCCTGAGAAAACTCAGGAGGCAATGCATGATGGTTGGTATCACACCGGCGACACCGCATGGCGTGATGAGGATGGCTATCTCTGGTATGTTGGCCGCAATGACGATGTCATCAAGTCGAGTGGCTACCGTATCGGCCCCTTTGAGATCGAGAGCGTTATGCTTGAGCATGATGCCGTTCGAGAGGTCGCTGTCACCGGCGTGCCCGATCCTGTTCGTGGAAAGGCCGTTAAGGCAACCGTAGTACTTGCTGATGGCTTTAAGCCCTCCGAGGAGCTGACGCGAGAGCTTCAGCGTTGGGTTAAGAACCAGACTGCTCCCTATAAGTATCCGCGCGTTGTCGAGTATGTTGACGCTTTGCCTCGTACGGTTAACGGAAAGATCCGTCGTGTTGCGATTCGTCAGGCTGACGAAGCCGCCAATGCGTAATTAAGCGAAGTGCGAACTTAGATGAATCTTCCCGAATTGCTTTCCCCTGTAACCGTAATTTGCGGCCATTATGGGGTTGGAAAAACGAATTTCGCCTTGAATCTTGCTTTGGATGCATCTAAGGCAGGGTTCAAGGTCACCCTTATCGATCTCGATATAGTCAACCCCTATTTCAGGTCGAGTGAATATCGAGTTCTTCTTGATGATTCGGGCGTTTCGCTGGTATCCCCGGTGTTTGCCCAAGCTGGAACCAGCTTGGATGTCCCTTCTCTGACGGGCGCCATTATTCCTGCAATAAATCGTGCGTACTTCGATCATGCCAAGGGTTCGTCCCTTGAGCGTGTCATCATCGATGTAGGCGGTGACGATGCGGGTGCTACGGCTCTTGCTCGTTACACGCGTGAGATTTCTGCCGGACCGCATGATTTGCTCTACGTCGTGAACAAATTCAGGAACCTAACCCAGAATCCGGAGGATGCTGTTGAGGTTCTTCAAGAGATTCAAGAACGTAGCGGACTGAGGGCTACTGGCTTGGTCAGCAATGCTCACCTCAAGTCTGAAACCTCTCTATCCGAGGTGTTTGAGGGTGCTCGCTTCGCTTACGTCATTAGTGATATGACGAGTATTGAAGCTAAGTGCATTACTCTGCCTATTTCGCTCGTTCAGCAGGTAGGGGAGGATGGCGAGGCTATCGTGCCCGTAGATAAAAGGTATCCTGTGCGGATACTCGTAAAATCCCCCTGGGAGTAATTTCCCTGCTTTTAGCAGGTTGGATTAGATTTCAAGAAAGAGGTGCTCTATGGCCAGAATCGCTGTCGATGAGGGCTTCTGCAAGGGCTGCGGCCTTTGCGTTGACGCCTGCCCTCGAAGCATCATAGAACTCGATCCTGATCGCATCACGCCGAAGGGATACCATCCCGCGCACTGCATCGACGACTCCCGTTGCACGGGCTGCGCCAACTGCGCTCTGATGTGCCCCGACGTCGCCATCACGGTTTGGAGGTAGACATGGCAGAGAAAGTTCTCATGAAGGGCAACGAGGCCCTCGCTGAGGCCGCGCTGCGCGCCGGCTGCCGCTTCTTCTTCGGCTATCCCATCACGCCGCAGACCGAGGTCGCGGCGTACATGTCCAAGCGCCTTCCGCAGGTCGGCGGCACCTACCTGCAGGCCGAGTCCGAGGTCGCGGCCATCAACATGGTCTACGGCGCCTCCGCCGCGGGTGCGCGCGTCATGACGTCCTCCTCCTCCCCGGGCATCTCCCTGAAGAGCGAGGGCATCTCCTACATGGCCGGCGCCGACCTCCCCGGCGTCATCATCAACATCCAGCGCGGCGGCCCGGGCCTCGGCGGCATCCAGCCGTCCCAGTCCGACTACTGGCAGGCCACCCGCGCAACCGGCCACGGCGACTTCCAGATCTTCGTCTTCGCGCCCTCCACGGTCCAGGAGATGGCCGACTGCGCCTACGAGGCGTTCGACATCGCCGACAGGTACCGCATCCCCGTCATGATCCTCGGAGACGGCCTCCTCGGCCAGATGATGGAGCCCGTCGCCCTGCCCGAGCAGCGCGATCTCTCCAGCCTCCCCGAGAAGCCCTGGGCGACCAGCGGCCACAGGGGCGAGAGGGCGCACAACGTCGCCAACTCCCTCTACCTCACCGCAGAAGAGCTCGAGCGCCTCAACATCGAGCGCTACGAGCGCTACCAGGCCATCAAGGACGCCGAGCAGCGCTGCGAGGAGTACCTCGTCGACGACGCCGACATCGTCATCGTCGCGTTCGGCGCCTCGGCCCGCGTCGCGCGCAGCGCCGTCAACGCCGCCCGCGAGCAGGGCATCAGGGCCGGCCTTCTCCGCCCCGTCACCCTGTGGCCCTTCCCCGAGTCCGCCGTCTCCGCCGCGGCCGACTCCGCGAAGGCGCTCCTTGCCGTGGAGATGAACATGGGCCAGATGGTCGACGACGTGCGCCTCGTCGCGAACGGCCGCGTCCCCGTGGAGTTCTTCGGCCGCACCGGCGGCGTCATCCCCACGCCCGCCGAGGTGCTCGCGAAGATCGTCGAGATCAATGAGAGGAGCGGTGAGTAGCATGAGCGAAGCAACCGCCGAGAAGCTCGTCTACGAGCGCCCCCACGCGCTTCTGCCCGTGGTCACCAACTACTGCCCCGGATGCCCGCACGGCATCGTCATCCGCCTCGTGGCCGAGGTCCTCGACGAGCTCGGGGTCGAGGGCGAAGCCGTCGGCGTCGCGCCCGTCGGCTGCGCCGTCATGGCCTACGACTTCTTCGGATGCGACATGATCGAGGCCGCGCACGGCCGCGCCCCGGCTGTCGCCACCGGCGTGAAGCGCGTCCATCCCGGCAACGTGGTCTTCGCCTACCAGGGCGACGGCGACCTCGCCTCCATCGGCATGGCCGAGACCGTCCACGCCGCCACCCGCGGCGAGAACATCACCGTCATCTTCATCAACAACGCGATCTACGGCATGACGGGCGGCCAGATGGCCCCCACCTCGCTTCCGAACCAGGTCACCCAGACCTCGCCCTACGGCCGCGACGTCGACACCGCCGGCTACCCGGTGCGCGTCGCCGAGCTCCTCTCGAGCCTCGACGGCGTCGCCTACATCGAGCGCGTCACCGTCGACAAGCCCGCAAGCGTCCGCAAGGCCAAGAAGGCCATCAGGAAGGCCTTCGAGACCCAGATCGCCGGCCGCGGCTACTCCATGGTCGAGGTGGTCTCCACCTGCCCGACCAACTGGGGCATGACCCCGCAGGACTCCTTCGAGTGGATGCGCGAGAACATGCTTCCCTATTATCCGCTCGGCGTTAAGAAGGACGTCGTGGCCGACGGCTTCGAGAACGCGGCGGAGGCCGCCCTCGCCCGCGCGGCCGGCTGCCCCATCGCGCAGCCCAAGGGCGCAGAGTAGGAAAGGGGATACAACATGAGCAAGGATATGCAGGCGGTGTTCGCCGGCTTCGGCGGCCAGGGCACCCTCTTCTCCGGCAAGGTCGTCGCCTACGCGGGCCTCATCGAGGGCCGCGAGGTCTCGTGGTTCCCGTCCTACGGCCCCGAGATGCGCGGCGGCACCGCCAACTGCTCCGTCACCGTCTCGGACTCCCTCATCGGCAGCCCCCTGGTGACCGAGCCCGACGCGGTAATCGCCATGAACCAGCCCTCGTTCGACAAGTTCCTCCCCATGGTCAAGAAGGGCGGCATCGTCGTCGCCGACACCTCCATGGTCGCGGACCTCGCCCAGCGCGAGGGCGTACGCGTCATCGGCATCCCCGCGACCAAGATCGCGGAGGAGGCCGGTCTCAAGGGTCTTGCCAACATCGTGCTTCTCGGACGCCTCTTCGCGGAGGAGCCCTTCTGCTCTCCCGAGAGCCTCGATGCCGCTCTTGTTAAGTGCATTCCGCCGAAAAAGGCGGCTATGCTCGACAAGAACCGTGTTGCCGTCAAGCTTGGAATGGAGTCGTAATGGACGCTATGAGGGAAATCGGCCTCCGTATTGAGGGCCTCCGTGAGGCTTGCGACGTAACCCAGGAGGAAATGGCACGCGAGCTTAGCGTTGATCTTGAAACGTATCAGAGGTGGGAGCAGACGGGTGCGGATGTGCCTATCTCCGCTATCTACCATATGGCTAAGACCTTTGGCGTTGAGTTTACTGAGATCCTCACGGGTACTGCCGCGAAGCTTGACACGTATCAGGTAGTCCGTGCTGGTGAGGGTAAGGAAGTTGATCGTTACCCTGGTTATTACTACGAGGATCTCGCCTGGCGTTATCAGGGAAAGATCATGCAGCCTTTGCTTGTTGTCCTTGATCCTTCCGATGAGCCTGCGAAGCTTGTTTCCCATACGGGTCAAGAGTTCAACGTGGTAATTGAGGGTACTGTTATCGTTCAGTTTGAGGACAAGGAATTTGCCCTGAATCCTGGCGATAGCATTTACTTCAACCCCATGTATCCGCATGGTCAGCGCTGTGGCGGCAACGCTACTGCGAAATTCATCACCATCATTGCTGAATAACGAAAGACATTAATCATCCATGGATCACATTCTGAAAAAGTACTGCCCTCGTATTGAATTCGACTCTTACGAAGATTTCTTTGAGAATTTCTCCATTGAAGTACCTGAGGATTTTAACTTCGGCTATGACGTCGTTGACGAGTGGGCGAGGGTGGAGCCTGAGAAGCGTGCGCTGGTTTGGTGCGACGATGCCGGCAACGAGCGCATCTTCGCGTTCTCGGATGTTTCCCGTATTTCCAATAAGGTAGCCAATGCCTTCTACAAGCGCGGTATTCGCAAGGGCGACGTTGTCATGTGCATCCTTCGTCGCCGTTGGGAGTATTGGATGATTGCGTCTGCCTTGTGCAAGATTGGTGCAACCGTCATTCCCGCATCTTTGCAGCTCACTAAGAAGGACATTGTCTATCGAGCAAATGGCGCAAACGTCAAGATGATGGTTTGCGTAAGCGATCCTTACGTTCTTGAGCAGGTCGAGCTTGCAAGGCCCGATGCCCCGTCTATCGCTGACATCGTCATCGTCGACGGCGAGCGTGAGGGCTGGCTGACCTTTGATGATCTGATCGCTGATGAGCCTGAGACCTGGACCCGCCCCGAGGGTTCCGAGCGTACGTGCTCTAGCGATACTATGCTCATTTATTTCACCAGCGGCACTACGGGCAACGCTAAGGCTGTTTGCCATAATTTTGCCCATCCGTTGGGTCATATCCTTACCGCTCGTTATTGGCAGCAGGTTAAGGAAAATTGCCTTCATATGAGCGTTACGGACTCCGGTTGGGCAAAGTTCGGCTGGGGAAAGATCTACGGCCAGTGGATTTGCGGTGCCACCATCTTTGCGTATGACATGGAGAAGTTCGTTCCCCTGAAGCTTCTTCAGAAGATTCAGGATTACAAGCTCACCACTTTCTGCGCGCCTCCGACCATGTATCGCTTCATGCTTCAGGAAGACGTTTCGCAGTTTGATCTCTCTAGCGTTCAGAATTTCGCCACTGCTGGTGAGCCCTTGAATGCTGAAGTTACGCTTGTATGGGAGCGCTTGACCGGTAAGAAGATTCGTGAGGGTTTTGGTCAGACCGAGGGCCCTGTTCTTCTTGCAACCTTTGAGTGGGTTGAACCGCGACCCGGCTCCATGGGCAAGCCTTCTCCGCTTCTCAACATTAAGCTTCTTGATGATGACGGCGCTCAGGTTCCTGATGGCGAAGAGGGTGCAATTTGCGTTACCGGCCTCAAGGAGGCTTACCCGCCTGGCCTTTTCGTGGGTTATTACCAGGATGAGGAGCGCACGCGCGAGGCGGTTGGTGGAGAGTATTACAACCTTCACGACATGGCCTGGCGCGACTCTGACGGTTATTGCTTCTTCGTTGGCCGCAACGATGACGTTATTAAGTGCTCTGGCTACCGCATCGGCCCCTTTGAGGTCGAGAGCGCTCTGATCGAGCATCCTGCTGTTGTCGAATGCGCTGTTACCGCAGCACCCGATCCCATTCGTGGCATGGTGGTTAAGGCTACCGTTGTTCTTGCGAGAGGCTACGAGCCTTCCGATGAGCTTATCAAGGAGCTGCAGACTCACGTCAAGAAGACCACGGCACCTTATAAGTATCCTCGTATTGTCGAGTTTGTCGACGAGCTGCCTAAGACCATCGGCGGCAAGATTAAGCGCAAGCTGATTCGTACGCAGGACGGAATTAAGGATTAGCCAATAGGTATCCGCTCTGCTATTTAGGGACTATAAACATTTGATAAACGGGATGCATTTGCGTCCCGTTTATGTTTGTAAGGGGCATCAGGACTGCTTTGATATACTTTTCTGAACATAAATCTCAGAAGGGCTCTTCATGTTTCAGTTCAATCGTAAGTATATGTTCATGGCAACCGGCGCAGGCCTGGTTGTCACCGCTGTTGTGCAAACCATCTACTCGATGATTACTCACCAGGCCATGTCTGCAACCCTGCCTGGGTTGGTTCTGTCTCTTGGTTTGTTCGTTGTTGTTACTGCTTTTGCGGCCGTGCACTTCTCCAAGAGGGCCACTGAGGATGCGGATGCCTTCATCTCGCTGTATGACGATCTGTGCGACCCGCAGTCCTTTGTAGATCAGGGGAAGCTGCTTGCAAGTGGCATGACCGTCCCTTATACGGCTTCTAGCTCGTGGTTCATGTCTTATTACGCGCAAGCTTTGCTCGATGTTGGCGTCACCCAGAATGCTCGTGAAATCGAGCGTGCTATGTATGACAGCATTGCGGAAACTAGCAAGACCGAGGAGCAAGCGCAGATCATCACCAATTTGGTCCCGCTGTCGCTGAAGGTGCTTGGCCCCGAAGAGACCCTTCCCATTATCGAAACGGGTATTGACCTGCTTAAACAGGGTCCTCAGCTGAAGCTTGCGCCTGTGATTGCCTACCTTGAGAATCAGCGCATTATCGTTGATGCTCGCATTTTTGGTAAAGCCGATAAGTTGCTTCCTTTCTATGCCAGCGTTAGAGCCGATAGCAGTGTGCCTTTACGCGTTCGCGTAGAGCATACGTGGGATGAGGCGCGTTTGCATTACCAGTTAGGAAATGTTCCTGCAGAAAAGGAATGCCTTGAGTACGTGACACGTTTTGGCAATAGACTTGCGCTTGTTAAGGCCGCCAGAGAGCGCCTTGCGGTGATCCATTCCTCTTCTGAAGCCGTATCTGCTCAAGAATCCGTCTAGGTATTTTCTGCAACCACCATAGCTAAGGTTCATTCACCACGTTTCCAATATGAAACGTTACCTTCGTAGGCCTTACGAAGCGGCTTCGTATGCGTTACACTCTTCTCGTCCTTTAAATGCGGTACAGAGAGACCGACAAGGCGACATATCTGCCGATATCGTAGGTAGCGACTATCGGCATAGCGTGGGCCTTTGTCAGTCGCAAAGGCTATTTTTATGCACTGTTCCCGTTGCTAGATGGCTGATTTGCGGTTGACGGTTTCACCTGTACGCACTCAACTTTTGGAAGGGAGTGTGTATGACGGAAACGAACATGGTTAAGAGCGTCTGTATGAGCGAAGACGAGATCGAGCGATCTCTGACTCGCATTGCGCATCAGATTCTCGAGGCCAACAAAGGTGCAGATTCCATTGCGCTGGTCGGCATTGTGACCCGCGGTGATCTGCTTGCCAAGATGCTGGTTGACAAGATTGAGCAGATCGAGGGGGTGAGGGTCCCCTTGGGTAAGCTTGACATCAGCTTCTATCGAGATGACTACCTGACCTATCTTTCCCCTGAGGTTCACTCTACCGATATCCCCTTTGCGCTTGAGGGTAAGACTATCGTCCTCGTCGATGACGTTCTTTACTCCGGACGCACCATCAGAGCTGCTCTGGACGCTCTTATGGATTTCGGACGCCCTGACGCCGTTCAGCTCGCGGTTCTGATTGATCGAGGCCATAGGAAGCTTCCTATTAGGGCTGATTTTGTCGGAAAGAACGTACCTTCGTCCTCCAACGAAAACGTCCGTCTTTTTATTGAGCCCATCGATGAATTCACTGCAGTCGAGATTCTTGAACTCGGTGATGGCGATCGTATCGGATCGGCTCCCATCGCCAAGCGCGGAGGTGAGTAGAGTGGGTTTCCCTCATAAGCATCTTATTGACATTCGCGAATATTCCCGCGAAGACATCATGACCATTCTTGAGACGGCTAAGACCTTCAAGCAGATCAACGAGCGTCGTATTAAGAAGGTTCCTACCCTTAAGGGTTTTACCGTTGTAAATATGTTCAACGAGCCTTCTACTCGTACTCGCTCTTCTTTTGAAATTGCCGAGAAGCGTCTTTCCGCCGATACGCTCAACTTCGGTGGATCCGGCACTTCCACCGTGAAGGGTGAGAGCCTTACCGATACGGTTAAGACCCTGTGCTCTTATAAGGTCGACTGCATCGTCGTGCGCGATAAGCATGCAGGCGTTCCTCGCAAGATTGCCGATATTTCCGGAGTTCATGTCATCGATGCAGGCGATGGCAAGCATCAGCATCCGACCCAGGCGCTTCTTGACTTGTATACGATTTGGGAGGCCAAGGGTTCGTTTGAGGGCCTGCATGTCGGCATTGTTGGCGACATTGGCCATTCTCGCGTATGCGGCTCTTTGATTCCCGCTCTGAAGACTATGGGCTGCAAGGTGACTCTTGTTGCGCCGCAGACCCTTCTTCCCGCTCGTCCGGATGTTCTTGGTGCTGATGGTGTGACCACCGATTTTAACGGCATCCTTCCCGAGCTCGACGTTGTTTATATGCTCCGTATTCAGCGCGAACGTTTCGAGGGCGCTCCTTACCCCAGCCTTCGTGAATACAACATGCTGTACGGTCTTACCCAGGATCGCGAGCAGTACATGAAGCCCGATGCTGTGATTTGCCACCCGGGTCCCATTAATCGTGGTGTCGAACTTGATAGCTACATGGCAGATCATCCGACTCGCTCCTTGATCCTTGATCAGGTTTACGCCGGCGTTCTCGTCCGTATGGCCGTCCTTTATCTGCTTTTGGGAGGTTCTGATAATGGCGCTGATTCTTAGAAATGCTCGTCTGATCGATCCTCAGGTCGGTCTTGATGAGGTCGCTGATCTCTTGATCAGAGATGGTCGAATTGTTGAGGTTGGTCACGATTTGACCGCCAAAACTTACGTGGAACGCGACCTTTCTGGCAAGATCCTCGTTCCGGGACTGGTTGACATCCATGTTCATCTGCGTGAGCATGGCTTTGAGCTGAAGGAAGACATCGCAAGCGGCACTCGTTCGGCTGCTCATGGTGGATTCACTGCCGTTTGCGCCATGCCGAATACTACCCCTATTACCGACAATGCGCTTGCCGTTGAGTATGTTAAGGCTCGTGCAGCTGAGGTAGGGAAGTGCAGGGTCCTTGTATCCGGCGCTTGCACCAAGGGCCTTGGCGGTGAGACGCTCGCAGAGATGGGTGATATGGTCGCTCATGGATGCTGTGCCTTCACCGATGACGGTAGGGGCATCAAGGACACCGGAATGATGCGCAGGGTTCTTGATTATGCAGCTCAGTTTGATCGTGTTGTCATGCCGCATTGTCAGGACGATGAACTTGTTGGTAAGGGCCAGGTTAATGAGGGCGTTGCCAGCACGAGACTCGGTCTCGAGGGTTGGCCTGCAGAGGGTGAAGAGCTCGAGATCATGCGCGATATCGCTCTTTGCCGCCTGACTGGTTGCCCGCTTCATATTCAGCACCTCACGACGAAGCGCGCTCTAGATTTGGTTCGCGCAGCGAAGGCCGAGGGCCTGCCCGTTACGTGCGAAGTCACCCCGCATCACCTTGTTCTGACCGAGGACCATATCGGCGATGACTATCCCACGTCTCTTAAGGTGAATCCGCCTCTGCGTACTGCCGAGGACGCTGCGGGTCTCATTGAGGGCGTTGTTGACGGCTCGGTTGACGTTATTGTTACTGACCATGCTCCGCATGCAGAATGGGAGAAGGATCGTGAGTTTGAGCTTGCTCCTTTCGGCATGATCGGCCTTGAAACCTCTCTTTCTCTGATTCTTACGTACCTCGTCGATAAGGGCATCATTGATTACAACCGTATGGTTGAGCTTATGGCTATTCGTCCGAGGGAGATCCTTCGCCAGGAGCGTGTTGCTCTTGAGGCGGGAAGCGTTGCAGACCTTACGGTTTTCGATCCGAACATCGAATGGACGGTTCAGGCTTCTGACTTCCTTTCGAAGGCAAAGAACTCCGGCTTCATTGGTTATGAGCTTAAGGGTCGAGCCACGGATGTGTATGTTGGCGGATACGCCACTATGGAGAATGGCGTCGTAGTCGAATAGCTGCCGTATCGTGCGCAAATGGTCTCTTGGGCCGTTTGCGCACGGTTTCATCTGCTATTTTGTATTGACAGCTAACGGCAATGTGCTGGTGAAGACCAGAAGTATTGCCATAATGCCAACTCATGTTGAAAGGACTTTAAGTTCTATGTTGGTTAATGAACAAGCTCGAATTGTGAGCAACGAACAGGTTGGACCGCGTCTTCATATCATGAAGCTGCATGCACCTGAGATCGCTGAGCGTATCGCTCCCGGTCAGTTTGTCCATATGAAGGTTCCGCGCATGGAAGACCACATTCTGCGTAGGCCTTTTTCTGTGTATTACGCCGATGTTGAAACCGGCGTTATCGAGGTTCTCTATCAGGTTGTCGGCTATGGCAGCGACCATATGACTCGTCTCGATAATGGTCTTGTGTGCGAGCTTATTGGCCCTGTCGGAACCGGCTGGGAGGCTCCCGAGGGCACGAAGCGTGCTCTCGTTGTTGCTGGCGGCGTTGGTGCTGCCCCGCTGTACATGATGGCCGAGAAGCTGGTCAATGACGGCGTTC
>JAFYTB010000079.1 GCA_017559045.1 Eggerthellaceae bacterium
GTACCGAGAGGGGCGCCTCAAGCGGTTCATCGAGGAAGACGGGACCGTGTCGTACGATACGCTCGCAGGTCGCAGGAGGAAGCTCGGCCTTCCTGCCTGATCGACTGCAGAAGGTTCAGCTTTTCTGCCGCAACCCCGTTTAGACAAATTTTAGATAAATCTGTCCGAATTTGACAACAACCCTAAGCGTCAACACACCAAATCCGAAACGCAATTTCCTTAACACTGGTGTCACGAAAAAGCCCCGACTCGCGGTTGCGAATCGGGGCCCAAAATCACTTCAAGGCGTATATCAGGTGTAATCCCTGGAAACTACGGCATGAGGTGGAAAATCCGCTTACTCCCACTCTGTGTTTATGAAACCTCGAATCGTGCAGGAAGTCTCATGCTTTCTGCATTCGAGTACCGCCACGTATTGCTGCGTCCTCCTCGGGGACAAGTTTGAGACAAAAACCGAAACTCAAGCGAAACTCAAGGAGGCTGAGTTTCGAAATTTGTCCCCGAAACGATCCACAGAACGATTGGCCGCCGAAAGCCTTTCGAAATCATGTCAACTTTCGGCTCCCTCGTTCGTATTGTTAATAGCAACGTTGCATGAACGACGATTGAGAACACGGAAGGAGGCCCATGCGAAACGAAGCGGACAGGCTCGTGGCCGACTACTCGGACCTCATCCTGCGCCTGAGCTACACGTACCTTGGCTCGACGCAGGACGCCGAGGACATCTGCCAGACCGTCCTCGTCAAACTGATGACTTCCCCGCAGGCCTTTGTGAGCAAGGAGCATGAGAGGGCCTGGGTGGTCCGGGTCACGGCGAACGCCTGCAAAGACCTGCTCAGGAGCGCGTCCAGGCAAAGAAACCTCGGATTGGACGCGCTTAAAGGACGCGAGCCTGCGGACCGGGAGGCCGACGCGCCAGAAAGCCCCGTGGCGAGGGCCGTACAGCACCTTGCCGAGGAGCAGCGCGAGGCGATCCACCTCCACTACTACGAGGGCTACAAGATAGAGGAGATCGCCCGCATGACGCAGGCGAGCCCCGCGGCGGTGGCCAAGAGGCTGAGCCGCGCGAGGGACACGCTCCGCACGGTGCTCGGAAGGGGCAAGCATGAGCAGCAGTAAAGACCTCCTCGAGCAGAGGCTCGAGAAAGAATACGCCGAGGCGCTCGACGCGATGCGCTTCACGGACGCCCAGAAGGCACGCATGGCCGAGAGGATCGCAGCCGAGGCAAGCCAAAACCTTGCCAGGAAGCGGGTGGCCAGGGCGAACGACTCGAGAAAGGCAGCAAGCATGAACGCGAGGACCAGAAGCCTGTTCCGCATAAGTCCAGCCGCCGTCGCCGCAGCGCTCGCGATCTGCGTGATTCTGCCCGTAGCCGCGCTGGCGGCATCGGGCAACCTGAAGGGATTCTTCGAGGACGTCACCAGCCCGGGCGGCGCGGTCGTGGGCACGTCCTACGAGCAGGCGACCGACGAGATTGACGTGAGCGCATCCGTTGAAGGCGCCCAGCTCATCGTGACGGCGGCGTTCGTCGACCCCAAGATGCCCCCCTACAGCGAGTCCGAGAGGTTTGGCATCGCGGAATTCCAAATCCTGGATGCTGGGGGTAACGCGGTTGCAAAGGGCTCTGCCGAGTCCGTCGAGGTCTCCGACGGCCAGGCGGTCATCGGCATTTCGCTGGATGGCATCGCCCCCGGCAGCTACACGCTGGCTGTCTCATCGTTCGTGAGCGAAAAAAAGGCAGATCAGCCCCTGATCATCTCCGGCAACTGGAGGTGCGATTTCTCCTTGTAAGCCCGCTAAGGTGCGGCGATCGTACAGCAATCCGGAAAATTACCCATGACAGCCAAAAAGTCCCGACTCGCCAAGCGAATCGGGACTCAATTTTGCTATTGAAACACTAATTTTCGCAAAATTACAAAAACTGGTGCGTTGAATCAGGCGTTACTCCCATTCAGGTTGGAAATTGTGATTCCTCGTGCATCGTGCTGTCGTCTGGTTGCGTGTAGTGAACCCAGTGGACAACTAGGCGCGAAATTCGTGCACTCAAACGATACTCGCGCTTGTCTAAATTCGCATTAAGGCGGATGGCTTACATAGAGCTACTAGGAAATTACACTATGTACGAGCAACGCGAACCGAGGGACAATCATGTTATTGCGATGGCTTGCCAGTCGGTTTTAGCAAACCATGATTCGATTTCATCTTTACCTGCAAGATGTCCGGTTACGCTGGTTAGATACTGCGAAAAGACAGATGGATAATTTTTGAACCCACGCGTGTTGCGAGAGGTGCTTGTTGCTATGAGGCCAATTCGGGCGCGTGAAATCATTACTGAAAGAATCCTGGCTTCTTCTCGCTGTTCCTCATCAGTGTTGGCTTTGTAAAACGGAATAGATCCTTGTTCTAGTCCGATTACAAACACCCAGTCGAATTGCTGTCCTTTTCCTGCGTGTCCCGTTAGGCAGTGAATTCCTGGGCGAGTTGCTATCGTCTCATCTCCCTTGCTTTCGCGAATTCTCGCTTTGATCTCATGTATCTTGGGAAGCCCGAATTGGCTCACTTGATCAAACAGCCATCCAGACGCTTCTTCCAGTTCGTCAGAAGGAACACGTTGAGCGGACTTGATTCTCTCTCCGATGAAGAGGTACAAATCCAGCTGCTTCTCAAACGTCTTGTTGGAAAGGAGATCGCACGTATCACGTAGTTCCGCTGCAACTTTCGGTCTAAATAGTCCATTTCCCCAATCAGCGTACTCGATATTCTCGTGTTCCAAATAACGTCGTATTTCGCTTGCGCGAAAGGCGGTTCTTGCAACAATTCCAATCCTTTGAGCCGGGCAATGATTCAAGATGAATTGGCTGGTTTCAACAATCCATTTGGCTTCGTCGTTTTGGTTGACAAACGAAACGGAAGATGCAAGCCCTCCGTTTACCCAGTGCTCGGGATATGCTGCTGCAAGCGGTTCACTTCCGGTCATAGGAGATAGAGAATTTACCGAATTTAGAACGGCTGGAGAAGACCGGAATGATTTCAGTAGTTTTATCTGCTTTCTGCCATGTTTCGCAATTGACTTGTAAGTGAGCCGTGAATCCGCGCCTGCAAAAGAAAAAATACTTTGAGCTAAGTCACCCGCGTAAGTTACATTCTCCCCGCAAAGCTCCCTTACCAGAGTCAGTTGATGCGGAGTCAGATCTTGAAACTCGTCAACAAGCGCAGCGAAGAAATGGTTTCTGTATACCTTCGCAACCGTATTGTTTTGCAGGATCCAAAGCGCGACTCTGATCTGGTCATCATAGGTAATGACTTTCTCTTTGATGCGCATTGCTTCTATAGAAGCAGCGAGTTCCTTTATTGGACTAGGAAGACGGTGGAGCTGCTCCGCGACATCAGTGTCGGATATACATTGCTGCTTCGTTGACTGCAAGGCAGCTGCAACTTTCTGCTTTACGTCCTGGCTGCAGCTCAGAGTGTTGATTGCTCTTCTTGTCCAATCGAAGTTAGCAATGCGCCAATTGTCATCGAAGCCGATCACACTTCGATGGGCGTTAATGATTCTTGAGGCAAGTCCGTGAAAATTGCACACGGTTACGTGCTGCTTTAGTGCTTGGGTGCCTACGTACTTCTTTAGTCTTTCATTGATGTTGTCTCTAGCTTGATTCGTGAAGGTGACGATAAGGAGCTTTCTTCCGTTCCCGGCAAAGCTGAAGCGGCTGATAAGCCCCTTGGCTCGATAGGCAAGAGCTTCTGTTTTGCCACATCCAGCTGGTGCCGTAATCAACATATCAAGCGGGCAATAATCGTATATTTCTTGCTGCTCCTTGGTTGGAACAAGGTCAATTCGTAACATCTTTCAAAGCCTCAACAATACTTGATACCTTCTGCGAAGAACTACTGTCGAGTAGGCTGCATGCGACAACAGCGCTTGCAATTTTGTAGTTTTTATTTCTGCAGAAGGAAGAGAGTTTTTCATCGCTTGGCGCGCGTGCTCCATCTTCAACAGAGCAATTGCGCAGCATGTTCGCGGTAAATATGTTCGACGTTTTTATCGCTTGCCACAATTTAGCAGCTCCGAGGGCGGAGACATATTCATCTTCGAGATCCGCACGCGAGACGAATACGGATTTTGAACCTAGTTTTTCTTTTGGTATTCCGAGAGCCTTTGCCATTTTGTCTTCTGCGTCCTGATCGATGAGGATGCTAACAGATGATCCAAATCCTTCCGTTCCGAAGATTTTCTTGACGTGCTGCATTTCGCCGCAGCCGCCGGCTTCCAAGATTTCGATACCATCTCTATCCAAATAGCTGCCAGTTAGTTCGGCGACCTTTTCTAAAACCATTCGATCCGATTGGCCCTCGACCGCAATGATGCGACTGGCTGTCAGCAGCTCGATTCGAGATCCAATCCACCATCGTGCAAGTGTTTTTAGGTCGTCTTTAAGAAAGTCTTTTTCAGGTTGCGACGGAGTGGCATTTTCCTTGGTTACCACAATGTTGTCCGGGTTGAATTCTCCGGCAATTACACCGGAATGCGTAGCAATTACGAGTTGGCCGCCTTTAGATTGGAGGATGCGCATTAAGTTTCGTTGAGCCGTCGGATGGAGATGAGTTTCTGGCTCGTCGATTGCAAGGATGCCGCCAGGATTCAGCAAGCCGAAAACAGCGAAAGCGATTAGAGCCTTTGTTCCGTCTGACTGTTTGGTTGCCTCTTTCATCTCTCCGGAAACGCCTTTGATTTGCAGGCGAACGTCGCTCAGCAGATTCCCGTCAATTGCGGCGCCAGGAATGAAACGCAGATCCGAGGATTTCACTCCTCCTTTTAGAGTTGGATTCAGTTCCGAAGCCAAGGATGATAATGCCATGTCAAAGGCTTCAGAATTGCTGATTGCCCCACAGAGCGAGGTTATGGCTTCCGTTAGTTCTTCTTCGCTGCTTGAAGTATCAACGCCACTTAAGAAGTCATCGACAATCGTCTTTCTGCCTTCATTTAATACTTTTGCCGAAAAATCAGATGGGACAAAGTGCCATCCAATGCTTTTTAGCTGCGTTGTAGTTAGGTTGCTTTTTGAAGGCCCATTTGGGCAGTAACGATTAATTGCGATGTCATCGCCGTCGATTGAAGCTTCGAGAAGGATGGTTAGGGACTCATCAAAAGTGTCGATTTCGTCTGGAAAGAATGACAGTTCGTCTTCGTTGAGATTTACCAGTTTTCCCTCAATGAGAAGAGGTGCCTCTTCATCAGCAAAATCGGCTTTATTGACGTTGTAATACAGTTGCTGCATTGTTTTTCCGAAAAGGAGATCTAAGCACCTAAGCAGAGAGCTCTTTCCGCTTCCGTTTGGGCCAACAAACACCAGATTGTCTCTGATTTCTAATCTGCAATCAGGGATTCGGCTGTGATTTGTTACGGCGATTTCCGAAATTTTCATTGCCCCTACTTCCCAGTCCAAGGGCTCTTGCCGTCAGGAGTGTTCACCCAATGGCCGGGATCGAAGATTTCCTTCCAATCCTCGTACTCTTCGCGGGTAATCTCCTTGGCATCGAGCTTCTTCTTCATCTCGTTCCAGGACCTCAGGAAGCCATCGAAAGTGAGGCCAGCGGTCATACCGCCGCCTACGATGGCTGGCTTCCCATTGGGCTCGGTGATGGTGTAGCCCATGAGTTCGTCGTTCTCCAGGAGAGCGTAGAAGAATTCCATCTTGGGGCCGAACTCGGGTACGGACAGGTACTCTGGCCTGACCTTGAGGGCTTTGGCGATGCGGTCGCTGATCTCTGGCTTGACCTTCCTGGCACCCAGCTCATAGCTGCGATACGCGGTCTCGCTGATGCCCGCGAAGTCGGCCACCTGCTTCTGGGTGAGGCCCCTCTTGTCCCTAAGCCTCTTTATTGTGCGCGCGAATCTCGAACTCTTGTCACCGAGCAATTCCTCAAGCATGTTTTCGTCCTGTCTTAAAGGTTCCACCTTGCACATTGAAAACGCTATGCAAATGGTATCACCTCACGAATTTGTGAGCAATTCCTGCAATTTATATTCACCTCACGTTTCCGTGAGGTATCCTGTTCACGAGAGCAAACATCACGAAACCGTGAAGTTTGAAAGCGACTCAAAGACAGGAGATGAGAATGATCACACAGATGATCGGAGCAGAGGAAGTCGCCAAGGCGCTGAACGCCTAGAAGGGCTACGCCTACAAGGCGATCCGCAAGCTCAACGAGGAGATGGAGGAGAAGGGCATGCTAGTGGTGAAGGGCAAGGTGAGCGCCGACTACTTCGCTGAGCGCTACTTCGGCAAGGATGGCGGTGGCGTCAATGTCGATCAGCAAGGACCCGGAGCGCGGCACCTATTACGTCCAGTGCTACTACCGCAATTGGACGGGGAAGCGCAAGAAGAAGACCGAGCGCGGCTTCAAGACCAAGAAGGCCGCCATGGCATGGGAGGTGGACTTCCTGCGCCATATGGAGGGAACGCCGGACATGACGCTTAACGCGTTCTACGAGTTGTGCAAGAAAGACATCGCCAAAAAGTGCGCATCACCACCCAGCGCGGCAAGCAACAGCTTATCGAGACGAAAATCCTCCCCTACCTGGGCGAAAAGAAGCTCACCGACATAACGCCGCTCTACGCTTGAATTTTGTAAACCTCACATATGGCCTCTTTTAGCATGCCCGTCGAAATCTTAACCGCAGCTTCAGGCGTTAACGTTGCAAGCATGCCTTTGCAGGACGCCGTTATCCCAAAATCATTCAAAGCTTTTTTCGCCACAAAGCCGCCTCCGCGTGTTTGGGAGTTTATCCCAAGAACCCTTCGCTCGAGATTCCTGAAACTAATACCCTGCTCAAGATACAGGCGCACCATCTCATAAAGCTGCGCTCTCGAAACCCTGTTCGCACCTGCGACAACATTATCTCGCCCTTGAGGCTTATCATTTATCCCTAAGGTTGATGCTTTCGATTGGAAGCAATCGAAAGCACGCTTGCCGCTTCGATATACGACCCTTGCTGGAAAGCTTGACGTATCCTGCCCAGCAATCAACTCATCCGGTAC
>JAFYTB010000080.1 GCA_017559045.1 Eggerthellaceae bacterium
ATCAGCTGGCCTCTTGAGTTTCTGAGCTTCGATTGATTTTGCCTAGTCGACGAACAGGTCGTCGATGTCCTCGGTGAAGCCGACGCGATAGTTGGCGGAGATGACCTCGCCCTCTTCCTGCGTTGCGTCGAGGTCGACTTCGGCAGCGATCGCGAAATCGCAGTTATCTTCGGGATCGCGGAATATCTGGCGTACGCGCCATGCATGGCGCTCCTTCTCCGGCGACTCATCGAGCACGAAGTACTTGGTCGAGCGAGCGTCGGCATCGATGAGAATCTCCTCGTGCTCGGCAAAGAAGTTCTCCAGGGCGGTGTTCCATCGTCCTTCGCCAAAACCCCATTCGGCATCCATGCGACCGAGCTCTGCGATCTGTTGCGTTGCGGCGAGGCGTACGCGTGCGAACAGGGCGTTGCGCACCAGCACGGTGAGGCCGCGTCGATCGCGCACGACCTCTTCGCCGAGCGAAGGCGCGGCGATATCCACCTTGTTGCCAGCGTTTTGCCACTCGTCAACCAAGCTGGAGTCGGTGGAGCGTACAACCAGGCCCAGCCACGAGATGATGTCTTGCAGCTGATCGCTGCGGGCATCAAGGGGGAGGGTGCGGTCGAGTGCGCGATAGGCGTCCGACAGGTAGCGCAGGAGCGTGCCTTCGGATCGGGCGATGTTGTAACGGCCGACGTAGGTCTTAAAGTCGGACGCGGTTTCGATCATGTCGCGGAGCACCGATTTGGGGGCAAGCTCGTAGTCGTGCGCCCAAGGAACCGCCTTGCAGTAATGACCGAAGGCCACATCAAGCAGATCTTCGAGCGGGCGAGGATAGGTGACCTCTTTAATGCGTTCGAGGCGCTCGTCGTATTCCACGCCATCGGCCTTCATTTCCGCCATCGCCTTATCACGAGCTGCGCGTTCCTGGGCACGAAGTACCTGACGCGGGTCCTCGAGCGTTGCTTCGACAAGCGAGATGACATCGAGTGCGTAGTCTTCGCTTTCGGGATCGAAGAGATCGAGTGCTGCCAGCACGAAGGGGGAAAGCGGCTGGTCAAGTGCGAAATCGTTCGGCATGTCGACAGTGGTGAGGTACTCGATGCCGCCGTCTTCGCTTTCGACCATTTCGACTACGCCTGCCTCCAGGAGCGTGGCGAAGATCTCCTCGGTTCGCTCGAGGAGCTTCAGCTTCTGCTCGGGAGTCTGGGCGGAGCTTTCGACGAGTTTGCGCATAGTCGCCTTCGCGTCTCCGCCACGCGAGATGACGGAAAGAACCATGGAATGCGTGACTCGCATGCGTGGCGTAAGCGGCTCGGGCACGGCATCGATCAGGCGATTGAAGGTGTGGTCGCTCCAAGAGACGAAGCCCTCAGGCGGCTGCTTCTTCTTGATCTTGCGCAGCTTCTTGGGGTCATCGCCAGCCTTGGCGATGAGTTTCGCGTTTTCGATTTCGTGCTCAGGTGCTTCGGCGATGACCATACCTTCGGTGTCGAAACCCGAGCGGCCAGCACGTCCGGCAATCTGATGAAACTCGCGGGCGCGCAGACGGCGCATCTTGTGGCCGTCGAATTTGGTGAGCTGCGTGAGCACGACGGTGTGGATGGGGACGTTGATGCCCACGCCGAGCGTATCGGTGCCGCAAATGACGGGCAGAAGACCCTGCTGAGCGAGCTTTTCGACCAGAAGTCGATAGCGCGGCAGCATGCCGGCATGGTGCACGCCCACACCGCATTCGAGAAGTCGCTTAAGCGTTTTGCCGAAAGCCGTGGTGAAGGCCGTTCCCTGTACGGCCTGCTTTACCGCCTCGCGCTGTTCCTTCGTGGCAACGCCATAGCTGCTCAACGATTGGGCGGTGGCGATGGCGGCATCTTGCGAGAAATGCACGATATAGAGAGGCGCCTCTCCCTTGCGGAGCGCGAGTTCGACCGTGCCCTCAAGAGGGGTGAGCGAGTACTCGAAGGAAAGCGGCACCGGACGGGGCGC
>JAFYTB010000081.1 GCA_017559045.1 Eggerthellaceae bacterium
ATCCGTCACAGCAGCTACGAGCCCATCCGTCACCCAACCCCGCCCCCTCATCTGGCGCAAAAAAATCTGGCTGCCTACGACAGCCAGATTCATAATTCTATGTCTCACTCGCCGCAATGGCGAATTCGAGCATTCGCGCTACATTAAGCGAAGAACAGCTCGGAGAGCGTCATGGGATCGATGTAAGCACCGTCCTTGTAAACGCGCATGTTGCCAGAAGCGATCTCGTCGATGAGGATAACCTGACCCTCAGCGTCATAGCCAAACTCGAACTTGATGTCGTAGAGCACGAGGCCCTTCTCTGCCAGATCGTCGGCAACAATCTGGGTGATCTTCTGGGTCATATCCTTCAGGGAGTCATACTGCTCGTCGGTCATAACGCCAAGTGCAACCAGGCCGTCCTTGGTGACCAACGGGTCGCCCAGGTCGTCGTTCTTGAAAGTGGTCTCGACATAAGCGGGCAGATCGGCGCCCTCTTCGATGTACTGACCATAGCGACGGAAGAAGGAACCAACAGCCTTGTGGCGGCAGATAACCTCGAGGCCCTGGCCGAACACCTTAGCCGGCAGCACCTCCATGGTGGTGTTCTCCAGATCAGCGTCGACATAGTGGGTCTTGATGCCAGCGGCGTTGATCTTCTCGAAGAAGTAGATGGACATACGCAGATTGACGTCGCCGACACCCTCGATGGTGAGACCGACGGAATTCTCACCCGGATCGAAGACGCCGTCCTTGCCCGTGCAATCATCCTTGAACTTCAGCAGGTAGTTGCCGTTCTCGAGTGCGAAAACGTCCTTGGTCTTGCCGGAATAAACAAGCTCCTGAGCCATGGTGAATTTCCTCCTGTACACCAATGGTAATTCGGGTATTACCCACCTAGTTTAGCAAGCGCAACAAACTAGAAAAACGTGAAATATTTCGAATGCACCCATTTTTACGCCAGGAAGACATGATCGGACGCAGGGTTCTCCGAGTTCCTTCCAACACGAGGCTTCAACCACTCCAGCCAAGCTACGGCATCGGATTCCGCAACATCGATGAGACGCATGGTAGTACCGCCGACACCCGCAGCCGTACGCACGTAAACCGTACGCGTTCCAGCTCGTTTCTGGAAGGGATTGACTCGCGTATAGCCAAACTGGATCTTGCCACGAGCGAAACTCGTGGTCTCACGAGAAAGACCACCCAAGGTCAGCTGCATGAAGCCGCGATTGTAGGCAAAGCTGGATTCGCGGAACCACAAAACCGCACCCACGGCATCAACCACAAGCAGAAGAACCGCGAAGATGTAGCAGACCGTAGCGACGCCATTGATATAAGGCAACGCAAAAGCCAAGTCCGCATCGCCGCTCATCGATGCAGCGATGTTGAGCATAATCTGCACGATGGCCACGATGACGGCAAACCAAAAGCCGAAGCCCTGCAAAATGCAGCGTCGGATGATTCCGCGACGAAGGGCTACGCGAGGCAACGAAATCGCCTCATGAGGCACGTCGGCATACTCGGGGATAATGCCGGCAAGAATCTCGGGAACGCGATCCGTCTTCACGAAGGGATGAACGACCAAGCCCTGCGCAAGGGAAGCCTGCGTAGAGCCATCGTCTCCCGCAGAGACCGTCTCCACCTTCCCCAGCGAAATCTCACAGCATCCCAATGCTCGACGAACCAAGCTCTGTCGAATGGTGATCGACTGCACACGATCGACATCGACGCCCTGGAACTGGTGCTGCAAAAGACCATGCTCAACCTCGATGCGATTACCGCGACGACGAGCCTTGAATCCACCATACGAGACGCAGGTTCCGAGCGCGGAAAGCGCCCAGATGAGCAAGGCCGCGCCGAACAGCATACCCGCTCCCGCCGCGACAACCGTTCCCACTGCCCAGGCAGATCCAGCCGCAATCATATGTCCAACCGCATCGGCGGAAACAGGAACGAAGCTGATAAGATTCCCGGCAAACTGAGAAACAACGCCCAGAACACCCAGCATGATCAGCGCGAGGGTGGTGCCGTTCGAAAGGCCCGTAAGAAGCAATTCTTTGTTTGTTAGGCCGTATTCGTAGCTCACGGCGCCCGTATCGACCGCCTGACCAGCGAATACGCCTCCGACCTCATCCCAAAGACCAGCAGGAGCGTCGAGAACGTTGCCCATCTGCACACCCTGGACCTGACGGCCCTGAGGCACACCCGCCGAATCGTTTCCAGCCAATGCATAGTGCTTGCGAGCAAAAAGCTCGCGTCGCAGCAACTCAGCATCCTGCTTCGTGAGATACGGAATGAGCGTCGCCTTATTAGCCGAACCACCCGCCGTATCAATGCTGACCGAGCAGACGCCGAAGATTCGCTGAAGCAGCGACATGCGCTGATCAACCGACTGAATACGCTGATACGGAATATGCACGCGTTTTTTGCTGAGAATACCCTTGTAGAAGTTGAACTCAGATTCGCCGAGCTCATACCAAAGATGCTTGTAGGAGACGATCTGATAGACGACGATGCCAATCAAAAGCAGCAAAACGCCCAATGCACACAGGGCCATGATAATGAGCGCGATGCGTGCATCTTCCGGCGACTCCATAGTGCCGTCTAAGAAGAGACCGATGAGGGACGATCCCATCGAGACGACGACGGTGAACAGAATGACGGCGACTATGCGAAGGCTTCCCAGCCAAACGTAGCTATGGTGCACATAGTGCTTCTCAAGCCCAGACTCGGGGTCACAGGGCTGGCTCTGCGCCTTCTTCTCCCAGCCACGCATTAGACATCCTCACGGGCAAGGCGCGCCAATTCGGCGGCACGATCGCGCAAGAGCTCGGCCTCTTCAATAGCCAGACCGGGGATCTCATGCTCTCCAGCAGCCGTCGACACTGTCACGCTCGCCAAGCCGAATGCTCGAAGGATAGGACCCTGCTTCGTGTCGGTATTCTGCACGCGGATAAAGGGGATGATGTAGCGCTTGCGCCAAATAATGCCCTTGGCGATATCGAGATAATCAGCGCTCACCTCGTAGCGCCAACGCGCAAAGCGAATCGGCGGAAGAATGATCACGAACAGCGCAACCAGCGCACCGAACACAATGAGCTCACCCAACAAGACGAGAAGAATCCAACTTCTCTCTTCGGGAAGAAGAGCGGCCGCAATCACAACGGGCACGAAGCAGCACAGGAACGCAAGAACGATCCAAATAGAGTCGCTAATGCGCCAGACATTCTTCATCTTAGGATTGAGCTGATTAGCAGGCATTTCGCGCATGAAGCACGATCCTTTCGACACGAGCGGACAAACATTTATGAGCACAAACGCACGCATCCGCGCTTAGGCAAATGAGTGCGTCAAAATCTAATTAGAAGGCGATATGCGCCTCCGAAAATGCAACGAAACTCAAACTAGACGATGGAGAACATGTAGTCCATTTCGAAATCCCAGGTCTCATCAAGGATGACCCAATCACCATCGAGAAGGCGCTCGACATCAATGACGGCCCAATTGCAGTTAGAAACAACCTCGGCGTCGCGCACGGCAGCCATGAGGATCTCTCCTGCACGCTTGTTATATTCCTCGTCGCTCAGACCCTCGCTACCCGGCTCGGAAGCCAGTTCGGCAAGTTCCTCATATACGACCCCGCTGATATCGAAAACGTCCTTGCAGGACACATATGCAGTCACATAACCGGTATCACCGTCGAGAGACACGCTATCGACAACATAGGAAACACCCTGCGTAACGGCGCGAGCGTAATCAAGGGGATCGATGCCGCAATCGGCAAATCGAAGACCCGTTTCCTCGTAGAAAGCCTGGTCGGCAATGGCGCCGATATTATCGAGCACAAAAGCGTCGCCCTTGATCAAAAGATCAAGCTGGAGCGACACCGCATCAACCGCGCAAAGCTCATCTTCCGTAAGGTCGCCCATATCGGAAGAGATTGAATCGGAGTCGGAGTCGGGGACGATAGCTCCATTGAACATGTAGTCGTAATCGTACTCGCCGTCGTCAAATTCCTCGATGATCTCGTAGATATCAGCAGTTCCAAACTCGTCGTACAAATTCATGCCGACGATTCCGACCAGGGCGCCCAGAGCAAGCGTGAGCAGCAGCGAAAGAATCGAGAGCACCAGGCCCACGATACCGCAGATACGACCAGCCTTCGCGCGACCATGGGGTCCGTTGACCTTGATGTAAGAGCCACCCATCACGATGGCGGCAATACCCAGAGCGATGCCAAAAGGCGCGCCAAGAATGGGTACGAAAACGCAGATGACAATGGCGGCAATACCAAGAACAAGCGCAGCTGTTGCCTTGCCAGTGCTAGCCGACGACTGGTCGGAACCCACAGCCGCGTAGCCAGGCTGAGCATTAGGGGTGTAGCCAGCAGGCGGCGCAACGGGCTGAGCGCCAAACGGCTGCTGAGTCTGAGCTGCCGCGCCGAAAGGCTGCTGGGGCTGCGAAGCGGAAGCGAAATCAGGCTGCTGGGACTGAGCGCCAAAGCCAACGCCCGGCTGCTGGGGCTGGGGCTGAGGCACCGCGCTGAAGGGCTGCTGGGGCTGAGCCGCGCCACCAACAGGCTGCTGCGGCTGAGATACACCGCCAGCGGGCTGCTGAGCGAAATTCTGATCGTTCATAACGGTCTCCTAACATAATGCGCGGAAACATCTTCTCATCTGAAAGCATAGCGTTTCACAGCCAAAACCGTGAGCTATGCACCGAAACACATAAACAGAACAGCGCCGCAATGACGGCGCTGAACAGGTGCTTATCTAGCAATAGTAAGTCGGCATCTTTAGTAGAACCTAAAGTAGGCAGCACAGCTTCCCTCTCCGGAAACCATGCACGGACCAACGGGGTTCTCGGGCGTGCACACCTTGCGGAACAGAGGGCACTCGCTCGGCGCCATAATGCCACGCAAGACGTCGCCGCAGCGGCATCCCTTATGCTCGATGGTCGGCTCGATCTCGGGCGCAAAGCGACGCATTGCATCGAATTCGGCGTATTCCTCGCGAATGCGATAGCCAGAACCAGGGATATCGCCCAAACCGCGCCACGTTGCGGTGCAGGTCTCGAAGACCTCGTCGATGGCGGCCATGGCCACAGGATTTCCCTGCTCCATGACACCACGTGCATACGCGATTTCGATTTCCGCACGTCCCTCATGCAGCTGGCGCATGAGCATGGCAATGCCCTGAAGGACGTCATTTGGCTCGAAGCCAGTAATCACACCAGGGATACCGTACTTTTCAGCCAAGAAGCGATACGGCTCAATGCCAATGATGGTGCTCACGTGGCCAGGCAGAATGAGCGCATCGACCTTGAGCTCGGGATCGTTGATGATCGCCTCCAGCGCACCGGGCATATTCTTGTGCGCTCCATACACGCTGAAGTTCTTGAGGCCCGCATCTTTCGCGCGCTTTACCGCCATGGCGACAAGAGGCGTGGTGGTCTCGAACCCAACGCCCACGAACACAACCTGACGATCGGGGTATTCCTGAGCCAAACGCAGCGCATCGAGCGGCGAGTACACAATGCGCACATCGCGGCCAGCCGCCTGCTCCGCAAGCAAACTCGAAGTGGAACCTGGAACGCGCGTCATGTCGCCAAACGTGGTGATGATCACATCGGGAATGCGAGCAAGGGCAATAACCTTGTCGATGTCGTGATTTGACGTCACGCAAACCGGACAGCCGGGGCCCGAAGCCAAGCGAATGCCCTCGGGCATCAACGCACGAATGCCGTTGCGCGCGATAGCGACGGTATGCGTTCCGCACACCTCCATGAGCACGGCGTTTTCGGGAGCCCACGCCTCGATAGAGGCAATCAGGCCCTTTGCCAGCTTGGGATCTTTAAAGGCCTTGAGATCCATGCGCTACCCCAAATCGGCCAAATCGGGGAACTGCTTGATGAGATCAATGGTCTCGTTGGCGAACTGCTCGTCCACCACCTCGATAGCAAAGCCAGCATGAACAAGCACGTAGTCGCCCTCAACCGCCTGCGGCGTCAGGTCAACCGAAATGCTGCGCGTCACGCCCATGATATCGACAGTAGCAAGACCGCCCTCTTCAAGCTTCGTGATCTTTGCGGGAATTGCCAAGCACATATCATGCCTCGTTTCAAATAAACTCGCAGGTAAACCTACGACTGGGATTCAAGATTCGCCCATGCTATCACAGCCTGCCCCAGCGCAATGGAACCGTCGTTGGGCGGTAGATCGCGACTGATGGCAGCAGTAAAGCCAGCTTCGGAAAGCGCGGCAAGAACGCTCTCGGTCAAATAGCGGTTCATAAATACGCCGCCCGCCAGAGCGACGGTTTCGACACCGTACAGACCGCGCACCAGCTCGGCCATCATTGCAATAGCGTCGACGAAGGCGTTGTGGAACCTGCGAGCGATCATGGAGACGGGAACGCCAGCCGCAACATCATCGAGCAGGGCCTCAAACGTCGTAGCCGCATCAAGCAGTACCACCGAAGTGTCCTGAGCCGTGCTGGTTTCCGTTGCCGTGTTCTTGACGACGGAAACCGCATAACGCTCACGCGCGGAAGGATCTTCGTCGACCTCAGTGCCAAAGCCCATAGCAGCTTCGAGCAGAATGGCCCCCTCGCCCTCGTACGTCGGCTTTTCGCAAACGCCGAGAATGGCACTGGCAGCATCGAAGAGTCGACCAACCGAGCTGGTCTGAGGCGTGTTGATGCCCTGTTCAATCATGGCGTCGCAAAGCTGGGCCTGTTCACCCAAGCGCTCGATCACCGATTCCGCGGCAGGATGCTCCAGCAAATCGCATGCCCACAGAACGCCGTAGGCCATACGCAGCGGATTCTTGATTGCCGCAGCACCTCCCGGCATGGGCACATAAGCAAAGTTGGCGAAGCGTTCGAATGCCTGGCGATTGGCCAGCATGACCTCGCCACCCCAGATGCAACCGTCGACGCCATAGCCCGTTCCATCGAAAGCGATACCGCAAACGGCATCGGTCAGACCGTGCTCAGCCATAACCGCGGCGATATGAGCATGGTGATGCTGAACCTCCACAACAGGAAGATCCTGTTCATGAGCCCACTTTGAGCTCAAATATTCAGGATGCATATCGCAGGCAACCACAGAGGCAGATGCCTCGAACAGATTCTCGTAACGAGCCTTCGCCGCAAGCCAAGCCTCATAGGTCTCTGCGTTCTCCATGTCGCCGATATGCTGAGAGACGAACGCCTCCTGGCCGCGAAGCAAGGCGAAGGTATTCTTCTGCTCAGGACCCGTTGCGAAGATCACTGGAGCAGACTCGGGCATGTCCTTCATCTCAAGCGGCGCCGGTGCATAGCCACGAGCGCGGCGGATAAACTGTACCGCCTGGGCGTCTTCGCCAGCCTTGATAACACGCACAACCGAATCATCGAAGCGCGTGAGAATGGGGCGGTTATTGCCGAGGAACGCATCGGCGACACCGGCCAGACGCTCGTAAGCCTCCTCATCGGAAGTGACGATGGGCTCGTCGTGCAGATTGCCCGAAGTCATAACCAACATCGGAGGATTTTCATCGGACGAAGCGACCATCTGAGTAAACGCATCCATGAGGAGATACTGAACCGGCGTATAGGGCAGCATAACGCCCAGCTCAGAAAGCCCATCAGCAAGCTGGGGCACAAATGCAGCGCCAGCACGCTTGCGCAAGAGAACAATAGGACGCTGCGGTGACTCAAGCACCTTGCGCTCAACTGCATCAACCTCACACAGGCAGGCTGCAGCATCGGCATCGGCCATCATGACGGCGAAAGCCTTACCCTCACGGCGCTTACGCGAACGCAGCTTCGCAACTGCTTCCGCATTGTTGGCATCGCAGGCCAGGTGATAACCACCAAGGCCCTTCACCGCAACGATACCGCCATCAGCGATCAGGCGCGCCGCCGCCTCAATGATGGCGTCACTCTCATCGCGCGTAAGACCCCAAGCTACGACTTCGGTAGCCGAGGCCCCAGGGGCGGCATCGCAACCCGCCGCCACCTTCCAGCTCAAACGCGGACCGCAGTCGAAGCAAGCGTCAGGCTGAGCATGGAAGCGACGATCAGCAGGATCGGCGTATTCGGAAGCGCAACGCGGGCACATCTCGAAGGAGCTCATCGACGTATGCTCGCGATCGTAAGGCAACTTCTCAATGATCGTAAAACGAGGGCCGCAGTTCGTGCAGTTGATGAACGGATAGTGATAGCGGCGATCGTTAGGGTTGCGCATCTCGTTCAGGCAGTCTTCGCAAATCGCCAGATCAGGCGAAACAAGCGTCGTGCGCTCAACCTGAAGGTCATCCGAGAAGCGGATCTCGAAGCTCTCGAAGAACTCGAGCGGCACTTCCTTAAGGTCGATCTCGGAAACCTGGGCGGCAGAAGGAGCGTTCTCGGAAAGCTCGATGACGAACTCATCAAGCAGCTTCTCCTCGCCTTCCGCATGGATGACAACGCCATCAACCGCGTTCAGTACCCAGCCATTGATCAGGTACTTCTTAGCCATCCTATAGACAAAGGGGCGGAAGCCCACCCCCTGCACGATGCCCTTCACATGGATATGCAGTGCTTCTACCATGAAAAAGTCTCTCTTTCGTTCTTATAAAATGCGTCGGACCATACCGAAATTCGTGGACGACGAAGTTCGTAGACGACGCGCCTTCGAAGCAAATACAGCTGGCATTATCGGAGATATCCCCGTAAGCAAGCCCTTTCGAAACCTTCTTGTAGTCTTACGACATACGCGCAATCACGCGATCGACCAGCACCTCGTCGATTACCTCATTGATAACCGAAGCGAAGCAGTGCAGCGTCACACCGGAATTGTCGGGAAGATGCAGATGCACGCAACGACGACCGAGCGAATCGAGCGTCACCATATCGCCTGCGGCCTGCGCCTTTGCAAGCGCACCCAAGCTGGACGCCTCGCTTCCTGCGGGCAGGTCGATATCCTTCATCTCATCAGCCGAAAGGACGAGGAACACGCCGTCATTCGGGCCGCCCTTGTGAAGCTGTCCCGTGGAGTGCAGGTAGCGCGGGCCGACCTCCAAACACGATGCAATACCGAAATTGAAGCCAATGGCGTGGCGGATGGTCTCGAGGGCCTCGCGACGACCCTCGCCCGTAAACGGCAGGAATGCATTCAGGGCAAAGAAGTCGCCAGACTCAATGCTGGAGAACAGCGCGTGCAGCGCGCTGCGCATATCGTAAGCATCGTCGGCAAAGCACTGAGCAACGGAGACCTCGACCTTTCCCATGGGCAGGCCGATGACGAAGTCATGGACAAAATGAGGCTCGGGCTGACCGTTCTCGAGAATGCTCAGAACCGCAGCCTTAGCCGTGGCAACGTCGGGCTGATCGAAGGGATTGATCTGCATGAGGTAACCGCACATAGCGATGGCGTACTCCCAGATCACGAAGTGATCCGCCAGCTCTTCGACAGAGTCGATGCGGTAGTCCAAACGCGGAATACTGGGGTCGACATAATCGAGACTGATCTGGAAGCTTCGCAGCTCATCCCAAAGATCGGTCTTGGTCTCATAGACGATGGCGGTACGATCGAGCGGATCGTCGGCGAGCAGCAGGGAGTCGATCTCGATATTGGGAAGGATGCCCTTGCCCTGCTTGCCAAGGCTCTCAGCAACCAGCTGCTCGATCCACAGGCCAAGAACACGACCGCGCTTAGGCGTAAGCAAAGAGAACTTGCGACGTCCAGCGCAGTAATTGTCGTAGAGGAACGCAGCCAGATTAATTGCAGGATTCTCGACGTCATCAATAGAGCAGCGCTTCTCAGCGGCTGCGGCATGATCGAGCATGGCAAAAATATCGATACCCGTAAGAGCAGCCGGAACCAAACCAAACACAGAGAGGGCCGAGTAGCGACCGCCAACACGCGGCTCGCCGGAGAACACCGCAAGCCAGCCTTCCTCGCGAGCCTGACGCTCAAGATCCGAGCCCGGATCGGTAATGGCAACCAAGTGCTTGACCAGCTCTTCCTCGGGAAGGAACTCGGCCATAGCCTGGCGCAGGGCGGCAAGAAGCAAGCGCGGCTCAAGCGTGCCACCGCTCTTGGAAGAGCAGATGACCAGCGTCTTTTCGGGCTGAGAAGACGCAAGGATCTCGCGCACGCGCACGGGAGAATCAGAGTCGAGAGTCTTGAACATCACATGATCGCTATCGATCTTGTTGTATTTCGTGATGGTCATAGGCGCCTGGGTAGAACCGCCCTGGCCGATGAGCACGAAGGTGTCGATGCCGTCAGCAGCAACGCGATCGGCGAAGTTCTTGATATCCTCGAGAGGGAAAGGCGGGCAGCTAGCCAAGTTAGCCCAACCCAAGAAGTTGCTCGCACAAGCTTCAGCCTCGGGCGAGAAAGCATAGAGAGACGCATCCTGTGCGGCAAGGCGGCTGGCAACACGTGCTTCGATGAGCGTCGTTGCCGAGGGGTAGCGCTGCTCCAAACTGTCGATGATCATGACCCTTCTTTCTACTTCTGACTTGGGCTTATTCTACCAAAGAGCGGCCTCTTATGCTCGCTCCCCTTCCACCAAGGGGTGTGTCACTTTAGGGGCGGAGGCAAGTTGGCTCGTAGCTGCCGCAAAACAACGAAGGCGACCCTTTCGGGTCGCCTTCGCACATGATTCACGCGGTATTGCGCCTACAGACCGAGAGCTTTCTTCAGAGCGCTGACGCGACGACGGCTGACGGGGATCTTCTCCTCGACGCCATTCAGGGTAAGCAGCAGGGTGCCACCAGAAACCGACTCGATCTCCTCGACCATGGAGAGGTTCACCAGGTAGCCGCGGTGAACACGGAAGAATCCATGACCATCGAGACGCTTCTCGAGCTGAGCGAGGCTGACCGTAGAGAAATAACGATCAACATCGGTCTGCAGATAAGCGTAATCATCACGAGCCATGACAAAGCGGATCTTGTCGATGCCGATAAGAATCTTCTTGCCGCCCTTTTCGACCGGAATACGCTCAGATTTCTGCGCCTGCATGTGCAGAGCAACCTGCTCGCGCACGCGGACGATAGCCTGGGCAAGACGGTCAGTCTCAACCGGCTTGACCAGATAGTCGATGGCATTAACCTTACACGCATCGAGAGCATGCTCGCTGTAAGCGGTTACGAACACCACGGCCGGCGGGAACTTCAGATGCTGAAGAGCCTCAGCAAGCTGCAGGCCGGTTGCCTCGGGCATGTTCACATCGAGGAACATGACATCGCAAGGGTATTCCTTCAGCTTCTCAATCGCCTCGCGCACGCTAGCGGCCTCGGCGACAACATCAACCTGGCCAACTTCGTCTAGCAGAAATCGGAGCTCGGAGCGCGCAGGAGCCTCATCGTCTACGATAATAGCCTTAAGCACTGTAACCTCCAAAACTCGAATGCTTCATATTTCGACTAGTCATTATATACCACGGAGGCGAATATAGGGGGACATAAGCGGTGTATTTCGTTCTTTTTAACGAAGTGTCAAGTACCGTTGACCCGAAAAATCAACCGCTAAATTCCCGTTTAACACCGTTCGCCCCCAGTTGTGAATAGACAGAGGGAGCGCAGGCAGGCTTCCGAGAAGCCCGTTTTGCGACCCTTTCCACAACCTTCCTCAACGCCTTTTCCGACCCCTTTAAGGCCCTCTCTTGCATGCCTTAGACACATTGGCAGAAATGATCGAATCAGACGTTAGGCCAACAATACGGCAATACCCCGTTGACGATCTGCGCCGGCCGCACATGACAAGGCAACGCGCAAAGTATGGTTCTCATGTCCCCATTCCGCAGAGCGCTCAGGCGCAGAACAAGGAGGATATATGACGTTCCATGACACCAAGGAGAAGCTCTCCGATAACTTCAACGACAAGAGAGCCGAACACGAGGTCGAGAAGGCCATGCGCGAAGAGCGCCGTGAGATCAAACATGAAATGAAGGAAGCCGCCAAGGAGATCGACCGTGAGCTCAAGCAAGAAGAGCGCGATTTCAAGCGCGAGGTAAAGGAGATGAGGCACGAAGAACGCCTCCAGCATAAGATCGATAAGCATGTCGATCGCGCATGCGAGCACCTTGAGCGCGAGGAGCAGGACGAGTAGCCAAACGTGACGAGCCCCTCAAAACGCGGCAAATCATCCTAGAAAACCAAAGGGTTCCGTGAGCCTAATCCACTCACGGAACCCTTTTTGCGTTAGGTTAAACATCGCCTTAGCCGACTCGTATTCGACTAGAGCAGATCTAATCAAATCGAATCAAACTTAGCCGGATTTACTAAGCCAAATCGACATGCATGAGCCCATGAAGAGCGCACGCATAAGCCACAAAGGCGGTCTTGAGCACGTCGTCTGCCACCGCCTCGTTAGGTGCGTGGATTCCTCCAGCCCACTCAGGAGTCTCGATCCAAGGCATGGCAGGGCCAAAACTAGCTCCAGCCGCGAACTCACGAGCATACGTTGCGCCGCCCATCGTGAAGGGCTTAGCCTCCTCGCCTGTCGCCTGGTTATACGCAGCGAGCAGGGTTTGAATGGTCGGCTCCTGCGGATCAATGAGGAAGGGCACCATGACATGGCCGACGCTCGACGAAGCTCCCACCGACTCAGCAAGCGCCTGCATCGCAGCCGCGATCTCGTCGGCTGTCGTGCAGGTGGGATAGCGGCTATCGAAACTCTGTCGAATGCGACCGTCAGCAAGCTGAATCACACCGCCGACAATCGTCAGAGAACCGAAGTGCTCATCGGCGCAAGCGATACCCACACCACTGCCATCAGTATGGGCAAGCAACTTCCAAATCGCCTCAAGGAAGTTACGCTCGTCAGCGGAAACGAGATCGTTCGCCAGAAGGTACTCGACGATGATGCCGATGGCATTCACGCCAAGATGCGGAAGCGATGCATGCGCGCTCTTTCCTGCCGCCTCGAGGCGAAGCATGCCATCGCCCTCGTAAAAGACCTCAAGCGCACCACCTGCATCAGGCAGAACCTTCTCAACCAAACGCGAAGCGCCATCTTCAGCCCCGAGGCCCTCATAAGCCTCGCGACGATCCTCGCTCAAACGCACCAGCGCATGAGCCACACCGGGAACCGCGTTTGCCGCCATACCGCCAGCCAGCTCGACGATCTGGCCATTCTCAATAAGAGCGCTCTCAATCCAGCCGTTAATGCCGCCCTTCTCGCCATGACACACAGGGAAGTCGGCATCGGGCGTAAACAGGAAGGCGGGGTCGGCAAATCGCTCGCGATAGTAAGCAACATCCGCCATACCCGTCTCCTCGTTAGCTCCGAAGATGAAGCGAACCGTATACGGGCGAACCACACCGGACTCCTCCAGCATCTTCATGGCATGCAGAGCAAGAACCGAAGGACCCTTGTCATCAAGAACGCCTCGGCCGATCAGATAACCGTCCTTGCGCGTCAAAGCAAACGGCGAAAATTCCCAGCCCGGGCCTGCGGGAACCACGTCCACATGACCAATGATGCCGATCTGAGTTTCAGTTTCACCTGCAAGGTCGGCATAGCCCACGCAGCCATCGACGTCGCAAACAGCAAAACCGAGTCGATCGGCAATAGCCAGGGCGGCATCAAGCGCAGCACGCGGACCGGGGCCATAAGGAGCATTTTCCGCAGCAGCTTCGCGATCCTCAACGCTTTCGACGCTGATCAAAGCGCCCATGTCCGCGACGATGGTCTCCCAGTTCTCATCGATGTAACGACCGGCCGCCTCGGCAACAGCGCCGAGATCAAGCTCGGTATCAAATTGAGTGGATTGGCTGTTCATGGCAATCCTTTCGAATAAGAGGCTTTCCCGTAAGCTAGCACAACGCAGTCTGACAGAAGACGCGAAAGCCCGATAAGCAGATACCGCAAAGCGTAGCAAATGACGCACGCTCATTGCACGGCGGAAAACCAACGGTTTCATTCCTATTGGAAAGTGCTATAATTCGGCTTTGCGCCCGAGTGATGGAATGGCAGACATGGCGGTCTCAAAAACCGCTGCCGAAAGGCGTGCGAGTTCGACTCTCGCCTCGGGCACCACTCAACCTACGAAGCTCTCCCCTTGCGGAGGGCTTTTTTTATTTCCGCAGGCATCCTCTCGATGCACTTTCGAAACTCAACCCGAAAAAGCAGCGCCCTCCGAAAATCGGAGGGCGCGAATTCGATAAACGAAAAGGTTTAGCGACTACAGGGTGAAGTCAGCCTCGCCGTTGAAGACAGCCAGAGCGTCGGCAACGCTGTAATCAGCCAGCGTGATAGCGCTGACAGCCTTGGTGAGGCGCACGGCCTCATCGAGGGAGCGCTGGTGAATGTTGCGGCCGGTAGCGTTACCCACAGCACCGCCAACATGGATCTGATCGTAGAGCTGGGTGAGGAAGGTCTCAGCGTCAACGGTAGAGCCGCCAGCGCAAACCAGGCCGCAGCGGCCAGAAGCCATGGAAGCGACCTTGAGAGCCTCAGCGGAAGTGCGGCCGTCCTCGGGCTTCGGCGGGTTGACCTTAACGAAGTCAGCGCCGAGGCACAGGGCAACGCCAGCAGCGCCAGCGATCAGGTTCGGATCCTTCTCAGCCGTGACAGCCTTGCCACGCGGATAGATCCACAGAACGACGAGCAGACCCTGAGCATGAGCCTGAGCGATGAGCTCGCCAGCCTCAGCCATCATGGTTGCCTCGTACTCAGAGCCAAGGTAAATGGTGTAGCCCAGACCAACGATGTTCACGCCAGCGTCACGCATGGAGAGAACGGCATCGAGGCAGGTGAGCTGCGGAGAATACGGATCCTCCTGAGAAGTCTTGACCAGATGGGTCTTCGAGTTCATCTTCACCAGGTAGTTGATCTCGGGATAGTCAGCTGCATACTGAGCGATGAGACCACGCTGGCCAGCGACAACACCGCAGACACCCTCGCTACCGATGCGGAAAAGATGCTCGGGCTCAGCGTCGGCGATATCGATGCCCTCACCATAGAAGTCATCGTTGAGATGCTCGATCTTCTGGTCGCATGCAAACAGCATGAGACGGCCGGTTTCGCGCGTGGCCTTCATGTAGTTGTCAATGTAAACCTCACGCATCTCCGGCATAACGTCGGCCGGAACACGCACCTGATCACGGGTGATCTTCGGCATGGCTGTCCTCCTTTGGAACGCGGTCGCTTTGCAGCTATAACCGCATCATTGTAACCAAAAGGGAAAACACAGGTACAGCACGCAGGAATCGTGCGCGGAAATCGTCGGAGAGCGCACTAATCCTTCTGATGACGGCGCTTTTCGAAGTAGGCCATGATGCGCTTCTGGTTGAGCAAACCAGCACCGGCAATGACGGCTGAAATCAGGAAGATGACAACAGCAACAACGTAATCGCCCTCGGCAATGCTGCCCGCAGCATACGTAGACATGACCACGCCGGGAATACGTCCCACGTTCGAAAGAATCAGGAAGGCGCGCATGCGCATGTGCGTAAGCGGAACCAGATACGTGAAGACATCCTTGGGCAAACCGGGAATGAAGAACAGGATGAACACGGCGATGTTAAGCTTTCCCGACTTTTCGAAGTTCTGGAACTTGTCCATGTACTTCACGGGAACCATCTTCTGAACGAAAGGCGCACCCAGTTTCTTAACGAGCAGGAAGACGAAAGCACTGGATATCACGCAGCCAACGAGCACAATCAAAGCGCCAATCCAAGGGCCGTAGATCAAGCCAGAAGCAATCTGCACCACTTCGCCAGGAATGAATGCAACTACGATCTGCAGCAACTGAATGGCCAGCAGAATAAACACGCCAAGCGCGCCCGCGTCCTGGACTCGCTCAATAACGCGGTTCACGCCACCCGGCTCAGTGATTTCAGAGATATAAGGCCACAGCAATACGCACAGGACCGCCATAAGCGCGAAGAACACAAGCAAGCCGATGAACTTGTAGACATCGGCAGCGTCCATGGCATGACCATGCACCGAAACAGGCCTATGGGCCTTTTCGGCAAGTTCGGCCCTTTTGGCCTTTACAAGGCCGGCCTCTTCACGCTCCTCCGTCACGGAAGCCTCATCATGCTTCTTGGTCATCGCGCGTCTAGCCCCTGGAAGATTCGTCAGAAGCACCAGCGAAGATAACGTATTCGTCCTCATCATCGACGTCGAGATCGACAGGGTTGCCATCCTCGTCAACTACCTCGACAAGATTGCCGTCCTCGTCGTAGTAGTTGCCGTCTTCGTCACGATAGAGGACATCCTCGTCCTCGTCGCCCTCATCAGAAGCGAGCTCTTCGTCGTCGAGTTCTTCCTCTTCGACAAGCTCGTCATCAGCGAACTCGTCATCGAAGTCCTCGTCGTCTTCCTCAATGAAGATCAGATTGCCGTCTTCATCGACCAGACGCCCCTCGGCGTCAACCAAGTTGCCGTCTTCGTCCTCATAGATAACGCCCTCGATGAGGTTGCCGTCCTCGTCAACGAGACGACCCTCGGCATCGACCAGATTGCCGTCCTCATCCTCGTAGATAACGACTTCCTCAACGTAATCCTCGATCACGTTGCCAGCCTCATCTACGTAGACGATCTCGAAATCATCGTCGTCCTGAGAAGCCGCTGCACCGGCAGCGACAGCCTTCTTGACGGTCTTCTTTCCCGAAGCCTTCTGATATTCGTCCTTGAAACCGGAGAACATGCCACGCGCACGCACCAGCTGTCGGCCCGTCACATACGCACCCTTGTTGACAGCCTTGCCCGTCGCCGCAGCGGCCTCGCTCACGGCAGGCTTCACACTCTCGACGGCCTCGTGCGCCTTGTAGGTAACTTTGGCGGTTGCCTCGCCGGCCTTCTCAGCCACGCCACCTTCGGTCGGAATAGCCTTTGCGGCGTCATCGACCAGGATAGCGCCAAGCATGCGTTCTTCGCCGTCTTCGTCATAGGTGGAAAGCGCCATGCCAATGCCCTGGCGGAAGCCCTTGATGAGATCGACGGGGATGGAACGCGTGCCCAAAATGGCATTGGATGTGGCACCCGTGGTGACCTCGAGAGTGACAATGGCGCCCGTTTCGCGCTCAACCACGATATCGCCCACCAGGCCCAGCGTCACACCGCTGCGCGTCATAACGGGCATGCCTACCCACAGCACGCAATCATCCCAGTTGATGTTCATGGCCTTGCAGGCGGCACCATCGGTCAAGCCATCAGGACGCAGAACGACACGACCATCGGTCAAGTCGTAGGCATCATAGGCGATGAACAGGTCCTTGCGGTGGAACATGAGAGCAGCGTCGGGACGCTTGACAATAAGGCCCACGAATCGCTTCTCGTACGGATGGAAGACGCAATAGCGAACCTTACCGATCTTACGCGTGGACTCGATTTCCTCGCCCTTCTTGACCTTGACGCGGTTAGAAACCACGCGCAGGCCCGTAAGCTCGTTGGTGCTGATAAGCTGTGCGGGCATGAGACCCCTTCCTCACCCTACATGGCGAAATGCGACCGGGCGCTATAAGGCATCCCGATCGCATGGTAATAATTTCTGCTAATGCAGACTTTGTTGCAGCTTGCGCTACTCGGCCTGAGAAGCCTCGGGCTCGACTGCGGCAACCTCGGCCACTGCATCGATCTTCTCAGCAGCGGCTGCTGCGGACTCTTCAGCATTCTTGGCAACCTGAGCAGCAATGCGCTGACGTGCAGCCTCGATCTTCTCACGCAGCTCGTCGCCCTTGTCGGCAGCAACGGGCTTAGCTGCTTCGGCAGCACCCTGGACACGGGCGGAAGCTTCATCCACAACTGCCTGACCCTTAACGGCCACCTCGGAGAAGATCTCCTGGCCCTTCTCGGCAGCCTGCTGATAGACCTGCTGGACGTTGGCAGAAGCCTGAGTGCCCCAAACCTGAGCCTCACCCCATGCCGCGCCGGCACGATCTGCAACCATCTGACGAGTCTCCTCGCCCTTGCGCGGAGCGAACAGCAGCGCAGTGACAGCGCCTGCAAGTGCACCGATAACGAAAGTTCCGATTCTGGCCATAATCGCCTCCTCACGAAAAAAGATTACCCGCATATTATAGGCGAGGCAAAAGCCCCTCCTAAAGAAAACACGATCGCTTTACCATTCCGTCACGAAGGTGCCCCGTATGCGAAAGGGCCCCGTAGATCTCCAAGACCCAACCTTCGGAATACCGACCTTCAACCTGCGCTAGCGAATCTTCAGCGCAACGATGGCGAAAGTAGCCACAGCCAGAAGAGCCGAAAGGCCGAAGGCTGCCTGATACGCCAAAACGGGCAGGCCGAGACCGATGCCGAACGTAGCAATGAGAACCATGGCCGCCGTTCCCAGCGAAGCGCAAGCCTGACGCGTCGTGGCGAAGAAGGCGCTACCGTCCATGGAGATCTCACGCGGCAGGTTCATCATGCCATACGTGATAAACGGACCAATGATCAGGCTGACGCCCGCGCCACGCACCGTCTGCATGAGCGTAAGCATCCACAGCGGCATACCCTCATATACAAACACCATGGAAATCGAGCCAACCAGAAGGAGCACAGAAGCGACCAGAGCGACCGGACGCACTCCCACCTTGTCAACGAAAATTCCGGCAACCGGGTTCAGCCACAGCGCGTTGATAGTGGAAGGAATGAACACGAGGCCCGCGGCAACAGCCGTGCCACTGCCAAGACCAAGATCCATCACGCACAAGGGGACGATCAGCGTGATGCCCATGAAAGATGCATTCAGAACGTTCTGAGCCAAGAAGCTCACACGATAGCTCGCGAACTCGAAAATACGCAGATTGATCAACGGGTTCTCCGCGCGACGCTGACGCACGACGAAAGCCACAAGACCGACGGCGCCAACCGCAAGGGGAAGCCAGGTAAGAACGCTCGAGACACCCAAGCTTGCTGCATTGGAGAAGCCCAGGAGCAATCCGCCGAAGCCCAGCGTCGAAAGCGCAAGCGAGATGATGTCGAGATTCGCAGATCGAGCCGGGTTCTCCTCCGCCGTGACGAACAGGAAGTTCGCAAGCATGAGGACAAGAACGACGACCAAGATGATGACGAAGAAGCTACGCCAACCCCAGCTGTCGACCAAAACACCGCCGATCAGCGGACCGATGTTGGGCGCAAAGCCCAAAGCGATGCCAGCAATACCCATCATGGTTCCAACGCGCTCACGCGGGAACCTCGTCAGAGCGATCACCTGAACAAGCGGCACAGTGATGCCGGTGGCAGTTGCCTGAAGAACACGGCCTGCAAGCAGGACGGCGAAATTCGGCGCTACGAAATCGATCAGAGAGCCAAGAACGAACAGGCCCAACGCAATGAAGACAATGTTGCGGAAGGAGTACTTCTGAGAAAGGAAGGTCATTACCGGAACGGTAATACCGATAACGAGCATGTAGATAGTGGTCAGCCACTGGCTAACGCTTGCCTCGACACCAAAATCAGCCTGAACGCCCAAAAGCATGGAGTTCATAACCGTCTGAGTAAAACTGCCAATTGCCGTTGCCAGCACGACGATGGCGAACAATGTGTAGGCACCGCCTTTTCCTCGAAGCGACGTAAGGCCCATTACGAAACATCCCTTTCGCACCAATAGCTAAATCGTATTTTGCAGGCAGTATAATAATCGGGTTTGAGAAAAAATTGATGTGAAGGCTGGCAACTGCATGGCATTTCTGCTGGGATGCGAAAAAGTCCGCGTGGACTTCCCCACTAAAACCGTTTTCGAGAGCATTTCCCTCGGCGTAGACGAGGGCGTGCGAATCGGCATCGTCGGCCGCAATGGCGACGGCAAGTCCACGTTGTTGCGCGTACTGGCTGGTATGGTTGAGGTTGACGAAGGCCGCGTGATCCGCACGCGCGGCGTAAGCGTCGGCATGCTCGGACAGACCGACAGCCTCTCCGATGACGACCTCGTGCAGCATGCCGTTGTGGGCGATCTCCCCGAATATGTCTGGGCAGCCGATCCGCGCATTCGCGACATCATCGTCGGCCTGCTTTCCGACGTCGATTGGCATGCACGCGTTCGCGAGCTTTCCGGCGGTCAGCGCCGCCGCGTCGACCTCGCACGCCTGCTCATCGGCGATTGGGACGTGCTCATGCTCGACGAGCCCACCAACCACCTGGATGTTTCCGCCATCACCTGGCTGGCCGATCACCTGAAGAACCGCTGGCGCCCCGGTCAGGGCGCGCTGCTGGTGGTCACGCACGACCGCTGGTTCCTCGACGAGGTGTGCACCACCATGTGGGAAGTACACGATCGCATTATCGAGCCCTTCGAGGGCGGCTTCTCGGCCTACATTCTGCAGCGCGTCGAACGAGACCGTATCGCAGAAGTCGCCGAGCAGAAGCGCCAGAATCTCATGCGCCGCGAGCTCGCTTGGCTTTCGCGCGGCGCCCGCGCTCGCGCTACCAAGCCGAAGTTCCACGTTGCCATCGCCCGCGAGCTTATCGCCGACGTGCCTCCGCTGCGCAACGAGCTTGAGCTCAAGCGCATGGCTATGGCGCGCCTCGGAAAGCAGGTCGTCGACCTCGAGAGCGTTACCGTACGCTTCGGTGCCAAGACCGTGCTCGACAACGTGAACTGGATCATTGGCCCGGGCGACCGCTACGGCATCGTCGGCGGTAATGGCGCAGGCAAGACCACTTTGCTGCGCACCGTCCAGGGAGTCCTCGAGCCCACGCGCGGTACCGTGAAGATCGGTCAGACCGTGCGCTTTGCCGTGCTCTCCCAGCACCTCGAAAATCTCATCGAGCTGGGCTCCGATCGCGTGCGTGAAGTGGTTGCACGCTATTCTCGTCGAACCATGCTCGACGGCAAGGAGATGACACCCTCTCAGCTGCTTGAGCGACTCGGCTTCTCAAAGGCCGATCTCAACGAACCGGTATGCGATCTTTCCGGCGGTCAGAAGCGCCGTCTGGCGCTCATGCTCATTCTGCTTGACGAGCCCAACGTGCTGGTGCTCGACGAGCCTGGAAACGACCTCGACACCGACATGCTTGCTGCTGTAGAAAGCCTGCTTGACGGCTGGCCCGGCACCCTGCTGCTGGTCACGCACGACCGCTACCTCATGGAACGCGTCACCGACCACCAGTTCGCCATCATCGACGGCAAGATCCGCCATCTGCCGGGCGGCGTTGACGAATACCTGCGCATCATGTCCGAGCGCGACCGATTCGCCGATGCGCCCGAATCCTTCCGCTCCGTGTTCGCTCCGATCGAAGCAGTGACGAGCGAAAGCGCCGCGCCCAAGGCTGCAGCTAACGCCGCATCGGATGCACCCAAGCTTTCGGGCGGAGAGCAGCGCACCCTGCGCAAACTCATGGCTTCGAATGAGCGCAAGATGGAGACGCTGCGCGGAAAGATCGAGGACGTTCGCACCAAGATGACGACCGTCAATCCGTCAGACTACGTGGCCCTCACGAAGCACCAGGAAGAGATCGCTGCACTCGAAGAGCAGATCGAGGAGCTGGAGCTCGAATGGCTTGAAGCAGCCGAAAAGCTTGGCGAATAAAATGCATCACCTGGGGGGCGTGTGTC